>NZ_LR134428.1 GCF_900637865.1 Legionella adelaidensis | reverse complement strand
CTTTGCATTAACGTATTTTTTATATGCATTAATGATGACAGGTATAGGGCTCTATTATTTTAAAGGTAGTGAAAGAAAATGGAGAATAGTAAATATCCCCTAGTTAGTGTAGTCATACCTTCATACAATGGTATGCCCTATTTACAAGCCGCTATTGAAAGTGTTTTAGCCCAAGATTATCCCAATGTGGAGCTCATTGTATTGGATGATGGGTCTACCGATAATACCGCCAGGTATCTTGAGCAATATAAAGGGCAGTTCTATTTTGAAACTCACCGAAATATGGGGCAAGCACAAACGGTAAATAAAGGCTGGCAGATGTCTAAAGGGCAGTTTATTGGTTATTTGAGTGCTGATGATACTTTAGAGCCGAATGCAATAAGCCTCTCTGTACAATACTTGTTGGAAAATCCCGAGGTAATTTTAACGTATGGAGATAATATTTTAATAAATGCGGACTCTCAACCTATACGCACTCTTATTACAAAGGAATTTGATTTTTATCAATTGTTTTTAGAGTCGACTACTCCTGTTGCCGTGGGGTCTTTTTTTCGTCGAGAAGGTTTCGAAACAATAGGGGGTTGGGATAAAAATTTTGTACAAATTGGCGACTATGAGTTTCATTTACGTTTATGCCAACTAGGCAAATTCAAGCGTATCCCTCATATCTTAGGTTGTCATCGAATTCATGAAGAGTCAGCCAGTTATAGGAAAATAAATTTTGATCGCGCGGATGAATATGTACGTCTATTAAGCAGTCAATTAGCAACGACTAAAGATGAAAAACTATTAGAAATTAAAGATCAAATTTTAAGTCAAGCCTATTTAATTTCCGGTCGTACCCATTGGCGTTCAAGCAGGTACAAGGTAGGGCTTAAATATTTTTCTAAAGCGTTTATTTTAAATCCAAAAGCCCTCTATGCCGCAAAAACTTATCGCATAATCCTCAATGCCGTACTAAATAGAAGCCTACATGCGCTACTTAAAAAATATAAAAAAACTATTAACCGATTAAAAAGAGGCAATGCGTGAAAATTGCAATAACTGGAGCAAGTAGCTTTATTGGCACCCATTTATTATCATCATATAGGGCTAATGAGCATGAGATTAACGTTTTATCTAGAAAACCATTGCAGGTTTTACCTGAAAACGTAACGAGTTTTAGAGGGGATTTGTTAGACAGTGCCTGTTTAGAAGGATTTGTTAAAGATTGTGATGTCGTTGTTAATTTGGTTTATTTATGGGATGCAGACTGCAAGCAAAACCTTCAGGCTATAGAAAATCTTGCCAAGGTCTGTGCCGCAGCAGGGGTAAAACGCCTGGTTCATTGTAGTTCTTCCTCGGTTTATGGGGGGGTTAAAGAGGTAGTGATTGATGAAAAGACTGCTTGTTTGCCCATTACCGAATATGCGTGTACCAAAATGGCGATTGAAGAATTGCTAATGAAAAAATTTAGTGGGGAGTTGGAAATTATTATTCTAAGACCCACACAGGTTTTTGGCCCTGGAGGAAAAAATTTGCTGAAATTAATTCATGATCTTTCGCATAAAACTAAATTTAAAAATTATTTAAAATCCTGTTTATTATCTCAACGAAAAATGAATCTGGTCTATATAGAGAATGTTATCGAGGCTCTCTATTTTTTAATGACAAAAAAAGATTTACAATTTAACACCTATGTAATTTCTGATGATGAAGACTATTCTAATGAATTTAAAAATGTCGAATCCCTAATAAAGGCTGAACTTAATATTCAAGAATCAAAAATACCACATTTATTCTTACCTTTATTTTTTTATACTGCAATTTATAAGATAATAAGCAAGGGTAATATTCACCCAAGAGCTAGCTTTATTAATCTTAACCTAAAACAAGAAGGGTTTAAGAAACCAGTTCACTTTAAGGAAGGGCTGAAAAACTTCCTTAATTGGTATAAATATGAAAATATTAAATGTAAATCTATCGATTGATTCTCTCACCGGTGGAGGCACCGCCGAGAGAACATTTCAAATGAGCAATTTTTTGGCAGAGAAAGGATTTGATTGTACGATTCTTACTTTGTCTTCAGAATTATCTATTGAAAAAATGGATGCTTTAAAAAATGTGAAAGTTACTATGCTTTCATATTGGTCTAATCGATTTTACATTCCGCGGAAAAGTCTACGCACAATTAGAAACCTTGTTAAAAATGCAGATATTATTCATTTAATGAATCATTGGACATTATTAAATGCTTTCGTTTATTTATTTGCCAAGTCTTACAAGAAACCCTATGTGGTTTGTCCTGCGGGTGCTCTTCAAATTATGGGGCGTTCAAAAATAATCAAAAGCTTATTTAATTTAATTATTGGTAATAAAATTATAAAAAATGCCAATGGGCATATTGCAATTGCTGAAAATGAGTTGGATCAGTACCAATCGTATGGAGTTTCAAAAGAAAAAATTACCTTAATCCCCAATGGGGTCCATTTAGCCCAATTAAAAAATGAAGGAGAAGCAACCAGTTTCTCTTTTCCTTACATTTTATTTATGGGTCGTCTAAATAGTATAAAAGGCCCGGATATTCTTTTGGATGCTTTTTCTGAGTTAGCTAAAGAAACTTCGCATCACTTGATTTTTGCAGGACCTGACGGGGGAATGCTGAGCTCTTTAAAGAAAAAAGTATCCGATTTAGAACTAGAGGATAAAATTCATTTTTATGGCAGTGTTTCGGGAAATGAGAAAAGCGCACTGTATGAAAATAGTTCTTTTTTAGTCATACCTTCCCGGAAAGAGGCTATGTCAATTGTTCTTCTAGAGTCAGGCGTATTCGGCAAACCGGCAGTGATTACTGATCAATGTGGTTTTAATTCTTTAGAAAAAATTCAAGGCGGGCTGGTGGTGCCGGCTAATAAAGAGGGCGTCAAACAAGGTTTGGCACATATGCTCTCAAATACTAACCGTGAAGAAATGGGAAATAATTTAAAGCAATTAATTCTGAAAAATTATACCTGGGATTCTGTGGGACAAAAAATAATAAATTTGTATCACGCTATTCTACGAATAAATAGTTAACCAGAGGCAGTAGTGAATATCCTTGTAATTTCTCAATATTATTGGCCCGAAACTTTCATAATCAGTGACTTGGTTAAATGTTTAAAGGATCAAGGTCATTTCATTGAGGTGATAACCGGAAAACCAAACTATCCCGATGGGGATATTTTTCCGGGATATAAAGCTTACGGTATTCAAAATGAGATGTATGAAGGGGTAATGATTCACCGTGTTCCGATTATCCCGAGAAAAAAAGGTGTCAAAAATCTAATATTAAATTATTTTTCTTTTATTCTCAGTGGTCTCTTTTATTTTCCACGGTTGGTAAAAAATAAAAAATTTGATGTTACTTTGGTTTTCGTACCCTCTCCAATTACTTCAGTAATTCCGGCAATTTTCTTAAAATGGCGGACTAAAAGCCATCTCGCAGTATGGGTGCAAGATTTATGGCCCGAAAGTATTTCGGCGACTGGATTTGTAAAAAGTAAATTATTATTAAAACCTTTAGAGAAGCTAGTACAGTGGATTTACAGTAAATCAGATACTTTATTGGTTCAATCCAATGCATTTATTAAGCCGATTTCTAAATATACGTCGGTTAACAAAGTGTTTTATTACCCTAATCCTTTTTTAGAACCAGCGGTCGCAGAGGAAAAAAAGGAGTTACCCCAAAAACTCCTCGCAATTCTGGAACAAAATAAATGTTTTGTTTTCGCAGGAAATCTTGGAAATGCCCAATCTGTAGAAACCATTATCCAGGCTGGGAAAAAATTAACGCATTTGGAAGATTGTAAAATTATTCTAATTGGTAGTGGCAGCAGAACTGCTTGGATAAAAGAGGAAATTGAACAAAATAATTTGACTAATATATTACTTCCCGGACGCTTTTCTCTCTCCGCTATGCCTCTTATTTTTAAACGTGCGTCCGCATTATTAGTAACACTTAAAAATGAAGAAATTTTTACTTACACAATACCTAGCAAAATCCAAGCTTATTTGGCTGCAGCCAAACCCATTCTCGCTGCCTTAAATGGCGAAGGCGCTCGAATTGTGGAGGTTTCTCAATCAGGTTTAGTAAGTCCTGCTGAAGATGCTATTGCACTGGCAAAAAATATTGAGCGGATTTACCACATGCCCGCCCAAGAAAGAGAGCGTATGGGCGATTCGGGTCGCGCTTATTTTTTAAAACATTTTGAAATGACGAAACAGGCCCAACGGCTGGTCGAAATCTTCAATAATCGAATTCTTCAGGAGTCTATTGAATGAAGGTATTAATACTCGGTATCACTGGCATGTTGGGAAGTGCGGTGTTCCACAGCCTAAATCAAGCAAAAAATTTGGAAGTTTGGGGTACGTTGCGTAAAAAAAGTGCTCTAAACCACTTTCCTGAGGAATACCATGCCAGAATAGTAAATGATGTCGAAGTACTCGACATTGACAATTTACTCAAAGTCTGTGAAACAATTAGACCTAATGTAATTATTAATTGTATTGGACTCATTAAACAATTAGCAGTAGCTAAAGATCCCTTGGTAGTATTACCTATTAATGCCATGTTACCTCATCGTTTGGCAAACATTGCTTCTTTAATACAAGCACGATTAATACATATAAGTACGGATTGTGTTTTTTCAGGAAAAAAAGGTAATTATCGAGAATCAGATCTTTCTGATGCAGAAGATTTATATGGCAAGTCCAAATACATAGGAGAGGTAAGTAAAGGGAGCGCTTTGACCATTCGTACTTCGATTATTGGGCATGAGCTTAATAGTAACTATGCGCTTGTTGACTGGTTTTTGTCGCAAAAAGAGAATATAAAAGGTTTTTCTAAAGCGATTTTTTCTGGCTTTCCAACGATGGAGCTGGCAAGAATCATACGGGATTATGTTTTACCACAAGAAGATCTTTCAGGGCTTTACCATGTAGCGTCAAACGCTATTGATAAGTATTCTTTACTTTCTTTAATAGCGGAAGTTTATAATAAAAAGATCAATATCATTGAAGATACGGCACTAGAAATTAATCGCTCCTTAAATGCAGAGCGTTTTAACAGCGCTACAGGTTATATCCCTCCCCAATGGCCTGAGTTAATTTCTTCTATGCATGCATCGCGCCATCTGTTTGGAGTTAAATAATGTTTACTGATAAAGTCCTTTTAATTACTGGCGGCACAGGCTCTTTTGGACATACTGTTCTAAATCGCTTTTTATCTTCCAATATTCGGGAAATACGCATCTTTAGTCGTGATGAAAAAAAACAGGAAGACATGCGTAATGAGTTAAATAATGACAAGGTGAAATTTTATATAGGTGATGTACGTGATCCCGCCGCAATTAGGGATGCTATGCAGGGAGTCGATTATGTATTCCATGCGGCTGCATTAAAACAAGTGCCTTCCTGTGAATTTTATCCTATGGAAGCAATACGTACGAATGTATTAGGGACCGAGAATGTTTTAAATGCGGCTATTCAGGCCCATGTGAAACGCGTAGTCGTTCTCAGTACGGACAAAGCGGTCTATCCTATTAATGCGATGGGTATTTCTAAAGCTATGGCAGAAAAGATTGTTGTGGCTAAATCAAGAACGATTGACAAAAATGGTCCAGTCATTTGTGCTACCCGTTATGGCAATGTTATGGCTTCTCGGGGCTCAGTAATTCCCCTTTTTATCGAACAAATAAAAGCCAATAAATCAATTACTATTACCGACCCTAAAATGACGCGTTTTTTAATGTCATTGGAAGATTCTGTGGATTTAGTGCTACATGCATTTCAACATGCCGAGCAAGGGGATATTTTTGTGCAAAAATCTCCCGCTTCAACGATTGCAGATTTAGCTCGAGCTATTTTAGAAATATTTAATGCTAATAATGAAGTTAAAATAATAGGTACTCGACACGGGGAGAAGCTGTATGAATCTTTGGTGTCCAGAGAAGAAATGGCTAAAGCTCAAGATATGGGCAGGTACTACCGAATTCGTGCTGACAACCGTGATTTAAATTATAAAAAGTATTTCGTTGAAGGTGAATGCGAAATTGCCGAGTTTGACGACTATACTTCGCACAACACGCAACAGTTAAGTGTTCCAGAAATTAAAACCTTATTGTTAAAATTGGATTTTATTCAGCAAGTATTGGATTAGCCAGGATAAATATGGAACCTAATAAAAAAAATATATTAATTACTGGGGCAACAGGATTTGTTGGAAAGCAATTGGTACAAAAGTTACTTCAGCATTCAAATTATAAAGTACAAGCGAGTGTAAGGAGTGTTAATTCTGCTTTGCCGAAAGAGTTGCAAATTCCCATCGGCAATGTTTCTAAACAAACAGACTGGACGCCGGCATTAAAGGGTTGTGACGTGGTTATTCATACAGCTGCACGAGTCCATATTATGCGTGAAACGGCTACTGACCCCCTACAAGAATTTAGGAAAATTAATGTAGAAGGAACTTTAAATTTAGCGCGTCAAGCCGCCACGCATGGAGTCAAACGGTTTATTTTTATAAGCTCTATAAAAGTAAACGGGGAAATAACGCACAATGATAAATTTTTTGCTGATGATAAACCTAGCCCTCAAGATCCTTACGCGGTTTCGAAACTGGAGGCAGAGCAAGGATTATTTTCCATAGCAAAAGAAACGGGGTTAGAAGTGGTTATTATCCGACCTCCATTAATTTATGGTCCTCATGTGAAAGGGAACTTCAGGCGATTAATCCAAACCATACAAAAAGGGTTACCTCTGCCTTTAGCTGCATTAAATCATAATAAAAGAAGTTTGGTATCCATTTATAACCTCTTGGATTTAATTAATTGCTGTATAGACCATCCTAATGCTGCAAATCAAGTATTTTTAGTGAGTGATGGATTTGATATTTCCTCCGTAGAGTTATTACAAAAAATAGGCCAGGCACTTAACAAATCCCCGTGGCTCATTTATATACCGAGAATGCTTTTAAAGGGTATAAGCTCACTGTTAGGTAAAGAAGCTTTATGGCAACGTTTAGGCGGCTCTTTGCAACTTGATATTGAAAAGACTTGTACGCTTTTAAACTGGAAACCTGTGATAGGGATGGATGAGGCATTGTATAAGACCTTACAAGAAGAGGCATTGACCGGATGCGTCCCTTGACTATGCTTTGCTGCATCAAGGCTAGGGATAGATTCTAATGTAGGTTGGTGCCAACGGCCCAACAACTCTTTTCGTTTTCTGTGTTGGGCCTCTCGGCCCAACCTACGTCCCTTCTGCAACCATTGTACTTGCGGGTAATTCTTTTTCCTTTTTTATCCACCGTTGCTCAATAAATTGATACGTGAAACAAGAAGCGGGGATTAAACATACCACTATTAAAAATGCGAAGATAAATTTCATTTCTGCTGTTGCTGAGAAAATATCTAAATTTTTAGCAGTTTTTATAATAGGCATCATTACTAAATATTGCATTAAGTATATGCTATAACTAATTTGCCCTAAATTGACCAAAGGTTTACTGCCCAGAATTTTGGGTTGGCATAGCAGGATAGCTAGAAAACTAATTTGTATTAATACTAATTGTGGTAATGAGAAAGCAGGAAAGAAAGCGGCACTGATTATTGATAATAAAATAATGATTGCAAGAAAAGGTTTGAAAGTATTTTTAAAATTTTTAATGAACGGAAACAAAAGTGCTGCAAAAACTCCGACTAAAAAATATGACCAGATGCAAGTATGGTGGGGGTTTTGATAAAAATCCTTAAAAGCTATAGCAAGCAGGAGAACAATGACTGCGATACTTGCTTTTCTTGAGTGCGAAAAAAGATAATAGAGAGGCGGTAAAATTAAATAAAATTTCCATTCGTAGCTTAAAGACCATGCAATTCCAATAAAAGCAAAAGCATTAAACCCTTCAATGATTAAAGAATCTGCACCGATAAATCCAAAGCTCACCATAGAAATGACATCAACCACAGCGTTTTGCCAGCTGGCAATGGAAACTTGGGGGAGTAAAAAAATAATAGCCAGGCTAACTGAGGCAACGAATATATATAAAGGCGCTATACGTTTAACACGGGATAAATAAAAAACAGCCGGATTAAAATTGCCTTTTAAAGCCCGTGTTGTAAACAGGAATGCCGTTAAAGCAAAAAATAATTCTACTCCCACAATACCAAAATTATTAGCAATAATCGGCGGTTGTGTAATTTTAAAAAAACTAAGCAAGTGTTGGTTTATATGGCAAGCAACCACCAACAAAGCAGCAATGCCCCTCAACCCGTCCAAATAGGAAAGCCGAGAGCCTTCTATCTCTGCGATTTGAAAAATCTTTTTACAGGGAGAGATTAAAACCAAAGCGATAAAAAAAACGCCAGAAAAAAGCAGTATTTGTATTAGCTCGCAATTCATACTGAAACTTTATTAAAAGTTTTATAAATAAGTCTTTTAATAATTAAATTTAATACAAGACTTACAAAGGATAAGCCAACCAGAATGAGAAATAATATTTTAAAAGAATTCCCATAAAGACTTTTTAACGCCTCGACAGAAATTGTTTCGAGCTGATTTTGCGGGATTGAAGTAAGATTAGCTAATTTTCCTGACAAAAATCCGCCTATACCCAGGGACACAAAGAAGATCCCCATCATCGTGCTAACTTTTTTATGACTGGCTAGCATTGTGACTGCGGCGAGTCCGACCGGGGACAATAGCAGTTCAGCAATAGAAATGAATAAATAAGCAGGAATGAAATACAGAGGGGATAACAAAGAATTATCACTGCTCGTATTACTGGCTATCGTAATTAATAAATACGCAGCCGAAATAAAAATCATTGCAATCAGAAACTTATTTCCGATGCTGATGGCCCGTTGCGGCAGAGAAAGATTTTTCCTGGATCGTGCCAGGAAATAACCAAAAATAATCATTCCTACACTTTGCACGGCCACATAATAAGGAGGGGGAAAAGGGATTCCAAAAAGGCTTGGTTGCACAACGCGTTTTAAAAAAAGCGTTAAAGATAAAAACATCTGGAAATAAAAAGACCAAAACATAGCAGAAATTAAACACAAAAGACCTATAATAATCGTTTGTATGGCTTGCTCATGATCGTCTTGTTTAATATTAGAGATGATAAAACCAATGGATAGAATAACCACAATTGCGAAAACCCCATTAGCTAAAAGAGGGTCACGTAATATGTAAAAGGAAATTAACCATAAAAGGGAAATAAGAGCCACAGCATAAAGAACTTTTTCTTTTTGATGCGCATAGGGATGATAATCAGCAATGCGGTACCTATAAATACCAAAGACAAAAACAATACTGGCAATAACCATACCAAAAGCAGCGCTTAAAAATGTCACTGACCAGCCAAATAATTGTTGAATGTAGCTTGGTAATAACGTGCCAAGAATAATCCCGCTGGTTATTCCCATATAAAAGATGGTAAATCCGCTTTCCCTGTTTGCAGAGGTTTGTGGGTATTCATTTCCTAATAAAGAAGAAATATTGGGTTTTAAAAGGCCTGTGCCAACAGCTATACCACCTAACATAAGCATCAGTGCTTGATCAGTGTGGATAAAGCCTAAAAGTAAATAACTAAAAAATAATACAATAGCGCCAATTAATATAGTACGCTTTTGTCCCAGCAAATGATCTGCAATCCACCCCCCAATGACTGGGGAAATATATGTAATAGCGGTGAAAGAACCAACTACAGGATAAATTCGGGAATCGGCCCATTTAAAGTGATTGAGAAGATAAAGTGCAAGAAGCGTTTGAACTACATAAAAACCGTAACGTTCCCACATCTCAGTAGCAAAAAATATACGCAAAGACGGCGGATGGTTAATTTCCCCAATTGACACAAATAACTCTACTGACTTAGTAAAATACCAGTCTATCATAGTGTTTATTATTATAACAACTCGCCTTTTAAAGGGATTTTTTTTAGTATATGGTTATGTCTGTTATGGGAGAAAAGGATGACAAGGATTGATAGCTCGCGCAATGTAAAGGCTAGACACGGATCGGAACTTACTGCAAAAAGTTGGCTTACCGAAGCGCCCCTGCGCATGCTTTGCAATAACCTGGATAAAGAAGTTGCTGAAGCGCCAGAAAGTTTAATTGTTTATGGTGGGATAGGGAAGGCTGCCCGTGATTGGGAATGTTTTGATAAAATTATTGAAGTTCTTCAAAAAATGGAAGTGGATGAAACGTTACTTATTCAATCGGGAAAGCCTGTCGGTGTTTTTAAAACACATGAAGACGCCCCTCGAGTTCTCATAGCCAATTCCAATCTTGTTCCTCATTGGGCTACCTGGGACCATTTCAATACCTTAGATAAAAAAGGTCTGATGATGTATGGCCAAATGACTGCAGGAAGCTGGATATATATTGGTTCGCAAGGTATTGTTCAGGGCACTTATGAAACATTTATTGCCGCAGCTAAAAAACATTATCACGGTAATTTACAGGGAAAATGGGTGCTAACTGCAGGTCTTGGGGGGATGGGAGGTGCGCAACCGCTAGCTGCTACTATGGCTGGTGCTAGTATATTAGCGGTTGAATGTGACGCGCAACGCATAGAGAAGAGATTGCAAACCCGTTATTTAGATAAATATACCGATAATCTGGAAGAAGCTTTGGATTGGATTGAAAGTGCCTGCAGAAATAATACCCCCGTTTCCGTTGGGCTTTTAGCCAATGCTGCAGATATTTATCCAGAACTAGTGGAAAGAGGTGCCAAACCTTCTTTAGTAACAGACCAGACAAGTGCACATGATCCATTAAATGGTTATTTACCTAGGGGATGGTCCTTGGAGAAAGCTAAAACGCTTCGTCAAACTGATCCTGATAAAGTAATTGCTGCAGCCAAAGAGTCTATGGCTTTGCAAGTGAAAGCAATGCTTTCTTTCCATGAGCAGGGTATTCCTGTTTTTGACTATGGTAATAATATTCGCCAAATGGCATTTGAAGAAGGGGTAAAGCAAGCATTTGATTTTCCCGGCTTCGTTCAAGCGTATATTCGTCCTTTATTTTGCGAAGGCATTGGCCCTTTTCGTTGGGTAGCATTATCAGGAGATCCTGAAGATATCTATGCCACGGATGCGAAGGTGAAAGAATTGCTTCCTGAAGATACTCATTTACATCAATGGCTTTCTATGGCGCGTGATAGAATTGCATTCCAAGGTTTACCGGCAAGAATTTGTTGGGTGGGTTTAAAAGATAGATATCGATTAGCTCTTGCTTTTAATGAAATGGTTAAAAATGGAGAAGTAAAAGCACCGATAGTGATTGGAAGGGATCACTTAGACTCAGGATCCGTGGCCAGCCCCAATAGAGAAACCGAAGGAATGTTGGATGGCACAGACGCTGTTTCAGATTGGCCCTTATTAAATGCTCTGTTAAATTGTGCTAGCGGTGCTACTTGGGTCAGTATCCACCACGGGGGCGGGGTTGGCTTAGGATTTTCCCAACATGCAGGTATGGTTATAGTCGCCGACGGGAGTGAAAAGGCAGCTATTCGATTAAAGCGCGTTTTATTCAATGACCCAGCTAGTGGTGTCATGCGTCACGCAGATGCGGGCTATGATCAAGCTAAACAATGTGCAAAAGAAAATAATCTTTGGTTGCCTATGATTTAGGGAGAGACAAGTGCAACGCTTTATTTTGACTCCAGGTGGTCTGGACATAAAAACTATTCAGGACATTTTAAAGAATAATAAGCAATGTGAAGTGGCCGCGGTTGCTTTCCCAAAAATAAACGCGGCTTTGCAAATTGTTGAAACGGTTCTTGCCGAGGAAAAGACGGTTTATGGGATTAATACCGGGTTTGGTTTGCTAGCAAATCAGACGATTTCCTCAAAAAAATTGCAACGGTTACAAAAAAATTTACTCCTGTCGCATGCTTGTGGCACCGGTGAGTTGTTACATGATGAAATAGTGGCTTTAATTTTGTTATTAAAAATTAATAGTCTCGCTCAAGGTTTGTCCGGCGTAAGAATAGAATTAATTCAACATCTATGTGCATTGTTTAATGCGAAAGTTTATCCTTGCATTCCAGCTAAGGGCTCTGTAGGTGCTTCAGGCGATTTGGCTCCTTTGGCGCATCTTTCTTTACCTTTAATAGGCGAGGGAGAAGTGCGCTATCAAGGAAAAATTATAAGTGCTGTAGAAGGATTAAAAATTGCAGGTATTGCTGCTTTAGACCTTGCTCCCAAAGAAGGTTTAGCTTTAATCAATGGGTTACAAGTTTCAGCGGCATTATGCCTGCACGCATTCTTTATTAGCGAGTATCTTTTCGAGACAGCTATCTTGGCAGGTAGTTTATCAGTTGATGCGGCATGTGGCAGTGACATTCCTTTTGATCAACGTATACAACTCGCGCGAGGGCATCAAGCACAAGTAGACGTAGCGACTTTGTATCGAGAATTATTAAAAGATAGTGAAATCCGTGAATCACATCGGGATTGCAATCGGGTACAAGATCCCTATTCTTTACGTTGCCAACCGCAAATTATGGGCGCTGTTTTGCACCAAATGGAATTTGTTGGGCAAACATTGCAAGTAGAGACGAATGCTATTTCGGATAACCCCTTAATTTTTGCTGAGCAAGGAGATATTTTGTCTGGTGGTAATTTCCATGGAGAAATGATTGCTATGGCAGCTGATAATTTGGCATTAGCAATAGCGGAAATGGGCGCTAATGCGGAAAGGAGAATTGCATTACTTATTGATAAAAATTTTAGTGGTCTACCTGCTTTTTTAGTTAAAGACAGTGGATTAAACTCGGGATTTATGATTGCACATGTTACTGCAGCAGCTTGTGCCAGTGATAATAAAGCACTTTCTCATCCTCATTCAGTAGACAGCCTTCCTACCTCGGCTAATCAAGAAGATCATGTTTCTATGGCCACCTCGGCGGCCTTGCGATTACAACAAATGACGGATAATACAGCTACTATATTGGCGATTGAATTATTAGCGGCAGCCCAAGGATTGGAATTTAGAAAACCCCTAAAAACTTCACCAAAACTACAAAAAGTTTATAACAAAATAAGAACGTATGTAGAACCCTTCGATTCTGATCGATATTTTGCCCCAGATATTGCAATTATTAAGCAACAAATATTAAATGGCGAATTCGCATTCAATGCGTTTAAAGAAGAGTAAATAATGGCTATTACAATTTATACTGATGGAGCTTGTAAAGGAAATCCGGGCCCAGGGGGATGGGGGGCTTTATTGCGTTATAATGATGTAGAAAAAACGTTGAGTGGCGCGGAAGAATATACCACAAATAATCGCATGGAGCTGACTGCCGCCATTAAAGCACTTAATGCGCTCAAAAGACCTTGCCAGATCGATCTTTATACCGATTCTCAATACTTACGCCAAGGAATGACAGAATGGCTAGCTACGTGGAAGGCGAAAGGTTGGCGTACAGCAAAAAGAGAACTAGTCAAAAATGCAGATCTTTGGCAAGAGCTGGATGCTTTAGCCCAAGTGCATCAGATTACCTGGCACTGGGTGAAAGGACATTCCGGTCATCCGGAAAATGATCGGGTAGATTTGTTAGCTAATCAGGCTATCGAAGAATTAATGCGGGCGGGTTGAGAAATGCGACAAATAGTATTAGATACAGAAACGACCGGTATCGGACCTGAGTTAGGGCATAAAATTATAGAAATAGGCTGTGTAGAGTTAATCGATCGTAAACTCACGGGTAACCATTTTCACATGTATTTAAACCCGCAAAGAGAAGTAGAGGAAGCTGCGTTTAAGGTGCATGGAATCAGTACGCAATTCCTACAAGATAAGCCTCTATTTGGTGATATTGCCCATGAATTCGTTCAGTTTATTCAAGAGTCAGAATTAATAATCCATAACGCGCCTTTTGACGTGGGCTTCTTAAATGCAGAACTTACCTTTGCCAAGTGGCCAAAAAAAATCGAACAACATTGTAAAATTTTTGATACGTTAGTCTATGCGCGAGAAAAACACCCAGGACAACGCAACAGCTTGGATGCACTTTGCAAACGTTATGAAGTAGACAACTCCAATCGTGAGCTTCACGGTGCTTTATTAGACGCCGAAATCTTAGCGAAAGTGTATCTAGCAATGACAGGCGGGCAAGGTAGTTTATTTGCCGAAGAGGTTTCTATGAAGAAAGAGGACAAGATTTCCGTAACCATCTCCCTTTCAAGTACCTCCCCCGTCATACTCGCGCAAGAGGAAGAATTAGTTAAACATCAGGAATTCGTTGATTATATAGTTAAGAAATCAGGGGTTAACTACTGGGAAATGTAAAAGGACTTACGCAAAACGTCTATCTCTTTGTTAAAAAATGATTTTAATTTGGTCATTTAGTTAATCCCTCATTAAAATCATTTTTTGCCTTAACCTCAACGTTATCGTAAGTCCTTATTATATTTAATTTACTTCATTATTCATATTTTATCTTTCTCTGGATATACCTCTCCTGATATATATCGGCTAGTCTGTCTTAGGTTTAATCCCAATACTGCTGCATAACCTGCACTTTTGTAGTTGCATCCGATTTTATTCGGCTTTTACCCACCCTCAAATAACACCAACGTACACCATCTCGATGAAAAGGATACTTTCCAAAATACTATTGCTCATTGTTTGCCCTCACTGGGGGGGAGACAAGTCGGCAGTATCTTACGCATCAGATGGGCAAGCGTGCATAGTTCCACATCCAAGGACTTTGCGCAAAGCACGTGAGAATGTTAAGCAGATGGTCGCAGGTGGAGTCTCTCTGCAAAGGATCAGAAATTATCTTTCAAATTGGGCTACTTGGTGGGTGAGGACAAGCGAAAAATGGCACTATCTTGAGTTATTAAAATGGTATTTGGCTGTGTGTAGAGACGAGATGTGTTCAGTCCTGGCACACAGCCTGATTTATAAATACAAACTTAAAGACGAGGCCCGGCAACATGCCGCGGTTGCGATAATAGGCTCGTAATTTTTTCAATTTCGTTTGTACTGACTTCATCAAGCTGGCGGATAGCCGCCAAATCGGACCGCCAGACGCCTAGCGCACGCCCCATGCCAACGCCCCGCCCCCACCCCCGGCCTAATGCAAAATCCGAAGAAAGCTTCGAACCGAAAATAGAAGATACTGACGACTTAGTAACACAACCATAAAAATTTGTAGAACGTTTAAATTCACGATTAAATTGAGGCAATGGATAAAATGGCGTATTAGAGTCACAATAGCGCTGCAATATATGTATAGGTAGTAAGCGCTGTTGCTTACCAATTAACTTGGCCCAGTAGGCATCTCGCTGTAGCAAGGTACGCGTATTAAAATTAGTATCATAGTCCTGATAAGCAGCGCAAAGTGGAGTTATATCAAAATGATTTTCGGTGCGCGTGTCGGTAATACTTGTTGTCGTACCATCGGGGATGCCTAATGCATCCAGGTTAGGCTTGTCATAGACATGGGTATACGTTAAACCGCCGCCTGCATCAACAGGAGTAGTTACTTGTTTATATTGTTCTAAAAGCGCTGCTCGAATTGCATCGCCCGCTTCGGTTTCTGGTATGCAATGAAGCATCATCTCTATCATTTTAAAATCTTTTGCCCATAAGGCATATTCGAAAGCAGTGATGTTTTTAAACGTGCGTCCTGCCCAGTCGGTGACATCCCCGCGTTCTAATAAAAATTTAGGAGATTTTTGCAATAACTCTTTTGCGTAAAGGTGCGACTTAAATAGATTGCCTACATCACTGGGTTTAACAGGGATATTGGCTTCCTTGCTTTCCATGCCATAAGCTACTGCTAAGAGTAATTGATTAGTAATTTTTCGTATTCGAGTGGTATCTGCTTCTCTATGAAACCGTGAAGTTGCACCATAAGCGCCACTTGTTCCATATTCAGCAATAACACCGATAAGATCCTGACAATCACCTATCGTTTCACTATAATTGGAGTGTGCAGGAGTTGGCATTTTTTTTCTCTAAAATTATCATTACCAACATTATACTATAATTATTGCATTATGTTCAAAATTAATTCAATTGGAATTTGTCTGCAATATTTGTTTCACTCGACTCAATCATTTCGCGACAGCGACTATATTTATTGCATTATTAATATCTCTCGTGACCTGGAAAAAGCAATCGTGTTTCCCATGGATTATTGGCCAAATTTTGTACTATATTTATATAAAGTATAAAATTAGGGATCTATCATGGAAGAACGTAAATCTTTTATAAGGAAAAATAGCTTTATTTTTAGTCTCTTATGTTTTTTGCCTGCCATTTCCCTTGCGGACTCATTAGAAGCAGAAATTACAGCCCAGCCTATTCAATTAGCGGCTAATTCATTTGTATATAATCCCAAGACATTAACGTGGCAAGCTTTAAAAAATGGAAAGGTGGTACGTAGTGGCAGAGGATCAGGAGGTAAAGGATATTGCAAAGATATTAAACGATCTTGTCGTACGCCTAGTGGAACATATCGAATCATAAGTAAAGGCGGTCCGGGTTGTAAATCTTCTCGCTACCCGGTTGGAGAAGGGGGGGCACCGATGCCTTATTGTATGTTTTTTAGTAAATACTATGCTATTCATGGCTCCCCGGATGTGCCTAATTACAATGCCAGCCATGGATGCGTGCGAGTAAAACCTTCTGATGCCAGATGGCTAAGTCAAGAGTTTCTTAATATAGGCTCAAAAGTAACAATTAGATCGTATTAGCATGAAGTTTCATGACTTGGCATGGATTTGAAACCTGGATTCGCAATGCTAATCCAGGAACGGCTAAACGCTATTTAAAGTGTTAGTTGCAGCGAGATTTATCCATCTACTCGTCGTCTTCAATACTAAAGGAAGACCCGCAGCCGCAAGTGGTTTTAGCATTAGGGTTACGGATGACAAATTGCTCCCCCTGGATACCTTGTACGTAATCAATTTCGGCATTTTTTAAATACTGATAACTCATGGAGTCAATTAGCAATTTTACAGAGTTGTCGCTATTGGAACATTGTTGTTCAACAATCATATCATCTTCTTGAATGCTATCATCGAAGGTAAAACCATATTGAAAGCCGGAGCACCCGCCCCCCGTTATATAAACCCTCAGATTTAAATGCGGATTTTCTTCTTCAGCGATTAAAGCGGCCACTTTATCAGCAGCGCTTTGGGTAAAGTTGATTGTTTCATTACTCATAGATACTCCAAAATCCGGAAAAACTTAACCTTATGTTATTCTCGCTATTGCGATTAGCGAAGCAAGCATACAGCTTCGGTATAATGCTGTTTTCCCTCGCTGAGCCACAGCGGCGAAGGAATATAATTTAATTGTACACAATTATCGAATAATTTGTTCGATCGTTGCCCCGCCTAAACATTGGTTTTTATCATAAAAAACGACATATTGGCCCGGGGTAATTGCACGTTGGAAGTTAGAAAACATGACATAATGTTGCTCATTATCACAAGGTGAAATTACACATGCTTGATCTTCCTGACGATATCTTGTTTTAGCAAAACAGGTAAGAGGTAATAGCGGTTCTTTTTCACTAAGCCAATGGATTTTACTACAAATGAGTCCCTGTGAAAAAAGCCTCGGATGTTGTGAACCTTGCGCTACTACCAAGGTATTGCTTGCAACCTCTTTATCTACTACATACCAAGGTTCATCATTGCCTTTTTGAATTCCTCCAATGCCCAAGCCTTGGCGCTGTCCCAACGTGTAAAACATCAAGCCATCATGCTTCCCTAAAACATTACCAAAGGTATCTTTGATTTCGCCAGGTTTGGCGAGCATGAACTCATTTAGGAACGTTTTAAAGCGTTTTTCACCTATAAAACAAATTCCTGTAGAATCTTTTTTATTTTTAGTGACTAAATTAAGTTCCTCTGCCATAGCGCGGACTTCTTTTTTAAAATAATCACCTATAGGAAATAAAGTTTTAGCCAGTGCTTTCGGGTTCACCGCATGTAAAAAGTAAGTTTGATCTTTTTCGCGATCTTTTGATTTATATAAATAACCAATATCTTTATCTACTTTAACTCGAGCGTAATGTCCTGTAGCAATGAAATCAGCTCCTAAACTTAATGCATGTTGTAAAAATGCATTAAATTTAATTTCCTTATTACACAAAACGTCTGGATTAGGGGTTCTTGCTTTTTCGTACTCATTAAGAAAATGATCAAATACACGTTGAAAATATTCTTCCGAGAAATTCACTGTATGTAATTTAATTCCCAGTTGGTCACACACTGTTTGTGCATCGGCTAAGTCAATAGCAGCTGCACAATATCCGTCTTTATCATCTTGCTCCCAGTTTTTCATGAACAGGCCTTCAACTTCATAACCTTGTTCGCGTAATAACCAAGCGGCAACAGAGGAATCAACCCCCCCGGACATCCCAACAATTACTTTACGGACCATGTTTGCATTCAATGTGTATAAAAAATGAATATTTTAAGCTATAATAGTCTATTTTAAAATCATTATTCAAAGTGTATGAAGATTTCTTTGAAAGCTAAGGAAAAAGAATCGGGTATCCAAAAAGTTACCCTGGACTTAACTGCGCGTTTGCCGGCTCATATTAGCAAAGTCAATCCTGTTGTTTGTGAATATGAAGTAACTGCGCAAGATAATTATTATCTGGTAAGAATGAAGGTTAATGGAGAGTTAGAGCTCTTTTGTCAACGCTGTTTACAGAACTTCTCTTACCCCTATCAAAGTGAAATGGAAATTGCCGTATGTGAAAGCGACAGTATGGCAGAGAAATTATTAGAGCGTTTTGAAACAATAGTAGAACGTTCATTTATTATTGACTTGGAAGAAATTGTAACGGATGAATTATATCTTTCTGTGCCTGAAAGACATGTAAATGAAGAAGATTGTGATAAAGAAGTAAGTAAATATATTGGTTAAATTACGTTTTTTGCTTTAAAAAATAGCAAAATTGTGAAGTTTAGTAAGCAACACTTGGATTAAGCACTAAAAATCGGGTAATATTCCGACCCTATAAAACAAATTGTTTAGGAGTAATACAATGGCTGTACAGCAAAATAAAAAATCACGTTCACGACGTGACATGCGTCGTTCGCATGATGCATTAACAAAACCGACTTTATCTGTAGATGCAACTACTGGTGAAACACATCTTAGACACCACATTACCCCAGATGGTTATTACCGTGGGCGCAAAGTTTTAGACACAGAAAACGTTTACGAACAAGAGTAATTCCTTGGACAAAATTACCATTGCTGTTGACGCGATGGGCGGAGATTACGGCTTAGATGTTGTAATTCCGGCTTGCGCGCGCGCGTTGCAAAAGAATCCTGAGTTACATTTAATATTAGTTGGCGATCAGCATCTGATTAGTCAACGGATGAAAAAACAGGGCGCTTTAAGCAACCAATATTCTATTGTGCATGCGTCTGAAGTAGTTGCTATGGACGAGTTGCCCTCCCATGCTTTGCGTAATAAAAAAGATTCTTCTATGCGTCTTGCTATTAACCTGGTTAAGGAAGGGCAGGCGCAAGCATGTGTCAGTGCAGGCAATACCGGTGCTTTAATGGCTACGGCGCGGTTTGTATTAAAGACATTGCCGGGCATTGATAGGCCAGCCATTATTGCCGAATTACCGACAAGAAAAGGGAAAACGCGTGTTTTAGATTTGGGCGCAAATGTTGATTCTTGTGCCGAGCATTTATTCCAGTTTGCGGTGATGGGATCTGCATTAATTCAAGCCATTGAACGCAAAACAAAACCAAAAATTGGTCTGTTGAATATAGGTGTTGAAGAAATCAAGGGCAATGATCAAGTCAAGCGTACCGCACACATGCTTGCCGAATGCGACATAATGAATTATGTAGGCTATGTGGAAGGGGATGACTTTTACTCCGGTGAAGTGGACTTGGTAGTTTGTGATGGTTTCGTAGGCAATGCTGCTTTAAAGGCAAGCGAGGGTTTGGCAAAATTAATGTTATACCTTGTCAAAGAATCCTTTAATCGCAATTTTTTGACCAAGCTTATAGGGCTTATCGCTAAACCTGCATTATTCCATTTAAAAAAACGTATGGATCCGGGGCGCTATAATGGTGCTAGTATGTTAGGGCTCAATGGAATCGTGATAAAAAGCCATGGAGGGGCGAATGCAGTGGCTTTTCAAAATGCCATTGAGCAGGCCATCCTCCAGGTCAAAAATAACGTAGTAGATTTAGTCCGCGAACAAATTACGCATTTTATGAACCAAGGTTTGTTGTTATGAAATATGCTGCCATCAAAGGAACGGGTAGTTATTTACCACAAAAAATAGTGACGAATACGGAACTGGAAAAAGTTTTAGATACTAGCCATGAGTGGATATATTCACGCACAGGCATTAGTAGCCGAAGGGTCGCTAATAAGGAAGAAACGACTTCTTTTATGGCTAGCGAGGCTGCCAAAAAAGCTATCGCTGCTGCAGGGATTGAGGCTGACGAGCTCGATTTAATTATTGCTGCTACTTGCACGCCTGATCATTTCTTTCCCAGTGTCGCTTGCCATGTACAACGCGCTTTACATATTAAAAAACCGATCCCTGCTTTTGATATTAGTGCTGCTTGCAGTGGCTTTGTTTATGCAACAGATATGGCTAAACAATATATTAGCAATGGCACGGCCAAACATGTTTTGGTAGTAGGTAGCGAGACTATGTCCCGTGCTGTAGATTGGAATGATCGTTCGACTTGCGTATTGTTTGGTGATGGTGCCGGGGCTGCAGTTATCAGTGCTAGTGATGAGCCCGGTATTTTAGGTAGTGTGTTACATGCAGCATATGATGAAGACAAGCTTTTAAAATATGCTACTTACAATCCTGAAGATGACAAAGACCGTCCTCTAATTGGTATGCGTGGGAATGAAGTTTTTAAGCTGGCTGTAAATATCATGGGTGATATTGTGGATGAAGTATTAGCTGCAAGCCACCTTACCAAATCGGATATAAAATGGTTAGTTCCCCATCAAGCGAACATTCGTATTATTAATGCCATTGCTAAAAAATTAGCCTTACCTATGTCACAAGTTATTGTTACTATTGAAAATCAGGGAAATACCTCTGCTGCATCCATCCCTTTAGCATTAGATTACTCCATCCGGGAAAACCGAATTCAAAAAGGAGATTTACTATTATTAGAATCCTTTGGTGGTGGAATGACCTGGGGTGCGATGGTAATTCGATATTGAGGAAAATTTAATGACTAGTACTGCTATTATATTTCCAGGACAAGGTTCGCAATCTGTAGGCATGCTTTATGAGCTCAGCCAAAAATATCCCATGCTTCTTGATTCTTTTGCACAAGCTTCTGAGCGTGTAGGCTATGACGTTTGGCAATTAGTTCAAGAGGGACCAGAAAGTAAATTAAACCAGACCGAACATACACAAGTGGCTATGCTCACAGCAGACGTAGCAGTTTTTTCTTTATTAAATCAGCATCATCCCATACATGCCTCTATGATGGCGGGCCATAGTTTAGGTGAATATGCGGCATTAGTTTGTGCGGGTTCTTTGGACTTAAGTGATGCTGTTTGGTTGGTTGCCAAAAGAGGTCAACTAATGCAAGAAACCGTTCCCCTTGGTATGGGGGCTATGGCTGCTATTGTTGGCTTATCAGATGAAGAAGTCGAGGCGATTTGTAAAGAAGCGAGTAATGAAAATCAGCAAGTATCTCCTGCAAATTATAACGCAATAGGTCAAGTAGTTATTGCAGGTCATGCTGATAGTATACAAAAGGCTATAGAGCTTGCCCAAGCACAAGGCGCTAAACTTGCGAAGCTTATACCTGTCAGCGTTCCCTGTCATTGTAGACTATTAGAAAAAGCGGCTGATTTATTTGGGGAGGTATTAGAGCAAGTGGCATTTAAAGTGCCCACTGTTCCGGTCATCAGTAATGTTGATTTAAGTATTTATCAGTCGCCAGAACAAATAAGAACATTGTTGCGTGAGCAATTATATTCTCCCGTAAGATGGGTAGAAACTATTCAGCTGATGAAGGAAAAAGGAATAGATAAAGTTATCGAATGTGGACCAGGTAAAGTATTAAGTGGTTTAATTAAACGAATTGATAGAACGATTGAAGCGTCTAGCGCAATTGATTGTTTATTTTAAGAGGAAAAAATGTCTGAATTGAAAGATAAAATTGCCTTAGTGACCGGTGCAAGTCGAGGGATTGGAAAAGCAATTGCTTATGCTTTAGCAAAAAAAGGCGCTTATGTTATTGGCACCGCTACTACAGAAGAAGGGGCAATTGCCATTTCTGAAAGTTTTAAAAATGAGCATCTTTCGGGTGAAGGCTATGCACTAGATGTAACTTCAAAAGATGGTATTGAAGATATGATGACGCAACTATCCGATCAAAATAAATTGCCTTCAATTCTCGTTAACAATGCGGGTATTACTTGCGATAATCTATTATTACGTATGGATGACGAAGAATGGTATAAAGTAATTGAGACCAATTTAAATTCCGTTTTTAGATTGAGTAAAGCCTGTTTAAAGCCAATGTTTCGGGCACGCTGGGGACGAATTATAACTATTGGTTCAGTAGTAGGCTCCAGTGGCAATTCGGGTCAAGCTAACTATACAGCAGCCAAAGCAGGGATTGTAGGGTTTAGTAAATCTCTCGCCCAAGAAATTGGTAGTCGTGGCATTACGGTAAACGTAGTAGCCCCCGGGTTTATTGATACGGATATGACAGCGGCATTACCTGATATAGTAAAAGAGGAAATGTTAAAGCGTATACCTTTGAAAAAACTCGGTAAAGTAGAAGATATAGCCGCAGCAGTAGTATTTTTAGCTTCTGATAATGCTAACTACATTACTGGGGAAACGCTGCATGTTAACGGTGGTATGTACATGAACTAAAAATCGATGCGTGCGACGCGTTTGATTGAAGTTTTAAGGTGAATTTGAGACACGGAAACTTGCGTATTCTCAAGAATAGAATAAACTACCCAACAATATTTTTTTAACAAAGAGGACATACAAGTTATGAGTACAGTAGAAGAGCGAGTTCGCAAAATTGTTGTAGAACAGCTGGGCGTAAAAGAAGATGAATTAAAAAATGACGCTTCGTTTGTTGATGATTTAGGTGCTGATTCTCTGGACACTGTAGAGCTAGTGATGGCACTGGAAGAAGAGTTTGAAACTGAGATTCCAGATGAAAAAGCTGAAAAAATTACTACAATTCAAGAAGCGATTGATTATATTGAGGCCAATCTTAACAAAGAAGAAGCCTAGTTGAGGAGTTTTCATTGAAAAAGCGGCGTGTAGTTGTAACCGGCATGGGGATGTTGACCCCAGTCGGTTTAAATGTAGAAGAATCTTGGCGTAATGTGTTAGCAGGAAAAAGTGGCGTAGGTCTGGTAGAAGATTTTGATACTAGCGATTACTCCACCAAAATTTGGGCCAAGGTAAAAAATTTCAATGTTGAAGATTACATACCGCTTAAAGATGCTCGCAAAATGGATTTGTTTACCCAGTATGGGATGGTAGCCGCTGATGAAGCGATTGCCCACGCTAAACTTACCATTGATGAAAAATTAGCCTTACGAGCCGGAGTAGCAGTTGGTGCTGGTATCGGGGGTATTCAAACTATTACCAATAATCAAGAAAAATTATTAGGTGGTGGTCCAAGAAAGGTTTCTCCTTTCTTTATTCCTGCCGGGATAATTAATATGGTGGCAGGACAAATTTCTATTAAACACAATTTAAAGGGCCCCAATATTTCTGTGGTTACCGCCTGTACCACTGGAACACATAATATTGGTTTAGCCGGGCGCATGATTGCTTATGGCGATGCGGACGTAATGATCTGTGGTGGCGCAGAAATGACTACTACACCTTTATGTCTTGCTGGTTTTTCTGCTGTACGTTCTTTGTCAAAGCGCAATGAAGAACCTGAGAAAGCGTCCAGACCTTTTGACAAAGACCGGGATGGATTTGTTATGGGGGAAGGGGCTGGAATCCTGGTTCTTGAAGAATATGAGCATGCAAAAGCAAGAGGCGCTAAAATTTATGCCGAGTTGGTAGGTTTTGGAATGTCAGCGGACGCTTATCACATTACCTCTCCTGATGAGGATGCAGATGGAGCTTCACGCGCGATTGAAGAAACTATCCATGATGCAGGTATTGATCCTGAACAAGTTAATTATATCAATGCACATGGGACTTCTACTTATTTAAATGATATGAACGAAACGAAAGCAATTAAGCGCGTGTTCAAAGATCATGCTTACAAATTGGCGGTGAGCTCTACAAAATCAATGACTGGACACTTGTTGGGAGCGGCTGGAGCAGTAGAAGCAATATTCTCAATACTTGCCATTCGCGATCAAATTGCTCCTCCAACAATAAACCTTGATAACCCTGATGAAGGTTGTGATTTAAATTATGTTCCATACAAACCACAAGCGATGAAGATAGAATATGCGCTAAGTAATTCATTAGGTTTTGGCGGAACCAATGGCAGTTTGTTGTTTAAACGATATGCAGATACTTTATAGATCGGAAACCTGGATTCGCTTCGCTTAATCCAGGCTACAACCACGTGGAATTCCAAAAATAAATACGTGGAATGAAAAATATGTAGGTTGGTGCCGAAGGCCCAACACTTCCTTGCTTTTTGACAGATCGTTTGTTGGGCCTTGCGGCGCCAACCTACATTAATACGGGTGTAATGCCCATACCATCATATAGAGATTTCCATGCGACGCTGGATTAAAGCTTTATTAATTTCTCTTATTATTTTCATACTGACTACCCTCACCATCTTAGGTTTAAAAATTTCTCAAGCTATTAACAATCCCATGATTGCCCAAGGCGGTAAGCCTGTTATTTTGGAAATTGATAAAAACAGTACGGCATTGGCATTTGTGTATTCGCTTTATAGAAAAGATTTAATTAGCTCGCCGCGAATTATGCTTCAGCTTATCCGTTACAAAAACTATACCAGCAAATTAAAAGCGGGAATCTATCAAATTAACCCCGGGGAGTCTCCCAACGAGTTTTTAGATCGTGTAGTAGCCGGGGATGTTTTAAAACAACCTTTTCGTATCATTGAAGGCACTACTTATGCCCAAGTAGATGAAAATTTAATAAAAGCCCCTTTTCTAAAATATACTCATGATAACTGGATAGCAAATGAAAGTCCTTCCTCTAACCCTGAGGGGCTGCTTTTGGCGGATACCTATATTTATGAAGCTGGAAGCTCGAGTAAAACAATGCTTCAGGATGCTCATAAAAAATTATTGCAATATTTAGAGCAAAGCTGGCAAAACCGTGAACCGAATCTACCCTATAAATCCCCCTACGAACTCTTAATAGCTGCTTCTATCATTGAAAAAGAAACGGGGGAGCCAGCAGAGAAAAGGTTAATAGCAAGTGTTATTGTGAATAGATTAAATAAACATATGCCTCTACAAGTAGACCCCACAGTTATTTATGCTTTAGGACCTAATTTTAGTGGCAAACTATCACACGGCGATATGCAAATTGATTCGCCTTATAACACATACCGCTATAGGGGATTACCTCCTACCCCTATTGCAATAGTGGGTAAAGATGCAATTGATGCTGCGGCCCATCCTGCGAGCACTCAGTATTTATATTTTGTGGCTAAAGGCGATGGTACTCATCAGTTCTCAACGAGTTATGAAGACCAGAAAAGAGCGATAAATCACTATTTAAGGAATAATAATGGAACAAAATAGAGGAAAATTTATCGTTGTGGAAGGATTAGAAGGTGCTGGAAAATCAACTGCTCTTCATTTTTTGAAAAAGCTTCTTTCTGCTAATGTATCCGAGTTAATAACTACGAGAGAGCCTGGAGGTACACGGCTTGGTGAAACATCAAGACAACTGATTAAAGAAATTAATCCTGACGAACCTTTAGATGCGCGCGCGGAACTTCTTTTATTTTATGCATCTCGAGTACAACTCATCGAACAAGTAATCAAACCTGCTTTAAATCGCGGCGCTTGGGTTTTAGGAGATCGCTTTGAGCTATCTACTTTTGCCTATCAAGGAGGAGGCAGAGGGCTAGACGAAGAAATGATTGCCCGCCTGTCTTCATTTTGCTTGGATGAGTTTAAACCCGATTTAATTTTCTTTTTAGACGTGAGTCCAGAAAAAGGTTTGGAAAGAGCTAAAAAAAGAGGAAAAACTGACAGAATTGAGCAGGAATCTTTGCTATTTTTTAAGAAAGTTTACAAAAGTTACCATGAGCATATAAAAAAAATGGATAATGTGGTGATAATCAATGCCGAACAGCGATTACTGGAAGTACAAAAACAAATTCGTTTGACCTTGGAAAATTTTCTTCATGATGCCTTCATCACTTAAATTATTAACGGAACACCAAAGTATTGTTAAACAATTACGCCCTTATTTAGAAAAAAAAGTTCTCCCGCAGGCATTGTTAATTGTGGGGCCGCGTTATAGCCAATTAGAACGCTTCGCAAGCTATTTAAGTACCTATTTACTGTGTTCACAGCCCGAACCTTGTGGGGTTTGCCCCAGCTGCAATATGATTTTAGAAGAATGTCACCCAGATGTCTCTTTTGTACGGGCGGAGCAAGATAAGAATATTAAAATTGATCAAATCAGAGCCGTACAGGAAAATGTTTTTTATACCCCTAAAAAAGCTAAGTATCGATTTGTGATTTTTTCTCCCGCTGATAAGATGAATACAGCGGCGGCAAATGCCCTGTTAAAGGTATTAGAAGAGCCTCCTGCTCATACATTGTTTATACTATTAGCTGAACAAGTAAAGGGATTGCCCGCAACCATTTTAAGTCGCTGTCAGCAATTTACACTATCATTTGCACACCCTCCTTATTACCCCGATTTACTTGAACAGTTTTTTGAGGGAGGAAGGGCGCAATTAAAAGAAAAATTTCCATTATTTTTAGATGGGTTTATCAAGGTACTCAAACGGCAGCAATCCCCATGTAGCTTTGCGTCTTCGTGGGTGGAGTATGGCTTGGAGGATGTATTATGGTTGCTTTATTTAATTATCGCTGAATGCCTTAAAAGGATGCTATGCAAAAATTCGGTCTTAAAAAACGAAAAAAGTTTCTCAGAGATAGGTGTTTTAACTAACGTACCTTTATTATATTCTCAGCTCGATCAAATCCATGCGCTTCTAAAAAAAATACACCATAATATAAATAGCAATTCTTTATTATCCCTGGAAAATATAATGATTGGTTTCGTGAGAGGCAAATGAGTGACAATGTAATTACCTGTTCATTTGATACAGAAGATGCGCTGTACATGGCATACATGCCCTTTGTTAAAGGGTGTGGTTTATTTATTAGAACGAAGGTGGAATATTCTTTGGGTGATAAGGTGAGTCTGGAAATTAAATTGTTTGATGAACCAGAGCCCTATACTATTGAGGCGAGGGTAGTCTGGGTAACTCCCATAGGCTGCCAAGGGAACAAACCGAGTGGCATAGGTGTACAGTTTGAAGGGGAGAAAAGTCGCTTGCTTTGTAATAAAATTGAGACTTATTTAGCTGGAAGTCTAAATTCCAATCGTTTTACTGATACTTTATAACCTATGAAATCTATAAAAACCCATTTAATCGATTCCCATTGTCACTTGCACACGCTTGATTTGCATGAATTTGATAATTCTATGGAAAATGTTTTACACAGAGCAAGAGAAAATGGAGTCCAACATTTTCTTTGTGTTTGCATTGAACTGGGGGAACTTCCTAGCTTACATCGCCTGGCTGATCAATACCATGAAATCAGTACTTCTGTTGGTATTCATCCCAATGTTGAAATAAATGAAGAGCCCACCGTCGAGGCGTTAATTGCTCTAGCTCAGCATCGTTCATGTATTGCTATCGGGGAAACGGGCCTGGATTACTATCGCACCACCGAAAGCTTTGCAAAAGAAATTCAAAAAATACGATTTACAGCGCATATCCAGGCTGCTTTGCATACCAATAAACCGCTTATTATTCATACGCGAGACGCGGCAGAAGATACGTTAAGCCTAATGGAAAGCGAAAAAGCTTATGATGTGGGCGGTGTCATGCATTGTTTTGCCGAAAACTGGGAAGTTGCAAAACGTGCTTTGGATCTTAATTTTTATATTTCTTTTTCAGGAATTGTTACTTTTAAGAATGCTACGCAACTACAAGAAGTAGCTAAGAAGGTACCAGCTGATCGTATGCTGATTGAAACAGATTGTCCCTATTTGGCACCGGTACCTTTCCGTGGCAAACAAAATCATCCTGCTTTAGTCAAATATGTTGCTCAAAGCCTTGCTGAATTAAGAAATGAAACGTACGAAGCGGTTGCTGCGCAAACCACCGAAAATTTTTATCGTTGCTTTAAGACCTTGCCTGCAGAGTAAGCTCCAAACAGGGTTTTATTTTCCTTAATGGAATTTTAAAAAATGAAGTTATATATTGGGTTAATGTCTGGAACTAGCATGGATGGAATTGATGCTGCCTTGGTTGATGTAGAAACGCACCAGCTGATAGCAGGAATAACACGTCCGTATTCACCTTCAACGCTTGTCCAATTGCAACAGTTATGCAATAAACAGGAAGGCACACTCGCATTCATTGCTCAGCTTCATCGAAAAATAGGAATAGAGTTTGCTGCGGCAGTGGAAGATCTTATGCAAGCTTCAAATGTAGATAAATCAGTAATAAAAGCGATAGGGAGCCATGGGCAAACAATTACCCATGATACGAGTGCAGCAATTCCCTATACTATTCAATTAGGTTGTCCACATACTATAGCAGAATTAACTAAATTAAAGGTGGTAGCTGACTTTCGTACCCGTGATATGGTTCGTAAAGGACAAGGAGCACCTTTTGCCCCCTTATACCATCAAGCTTTGTTTGCTAAAAAAAGCGAATTAATTGCTGTAGTAAATATTGGTGGAATTTCTAATATAACTTTTTTACATAATGAAACGGTACAAGGCTTTGATATAGGCCCAGGAAATTGCTTGCTTGATGCCTGGATTAATCAATGCAGAAACAAACCATTTGATAAAGATGGCCAATGGGCTTCCTCGGGAGTGGTGTTACCTGAACTGTTAGAGGCTTTCAAAACCGATCCTTACTTCAATATGGATCCTCCTAAAAGCGTTGGTAAAGAATACTTTTCCCTTGAATGGTTGAAAGCATTTAATATAACAACTTATAAAGAAGGGGATGTACAAGCAACCTTGTTAGCATTAACTGTAGACAGCATTATCCAAACGATAAGGGCCTATCCAATAACGACTAATAAGTTATTGCTGTGTGGAGGGGGGGCTCATAATCAAAAATTAGTAGCGAGCATGCGAGAAAATTTTCCTGAATTGTTAATAGAAACTACGGCCACTTATGGAGTCAATCCCGATTACTTGGAAGCAATGATGTTTGCCTGGCTCGCTGACAAAACTTTGAATCAGGAAGCTGTAGATCTACGTTCTATTACTGGCGCCGAAACCATTGGCATGTTAGGGGCTGTTTATTAAAAATGAATTCTGATAAAGCTTTACTTTAAAGCCTCTTTATTAATATTTGGTAGATAAAACCCGCGATTTATGAGCAGTATCGGGAGCCTTTTCCTCATGGGGGCCTGTTGCATCAAATATCCTAAACCCGAAAGAGGAGGTTTCCTTATTTTGCACTGCTTCTATTGCAGTATTTGTGCTCGTCCTTTTTTTGCGAAGTAGTGATTGATATGTTTCTTCGTCGATTAACTCAACGTTTCTGCATTGCAAAATTAAATTGTCTTGATGGAAAATAGTTAATAGATCGAGTGCAGAGCGGCCAGTATATTGTCCCTGACGTGCTTTCGCATGTAATAACTCCTCGGACAGAAGATCGGCTGCTAAAAGATCGGAAACCAGGTCGAATTGTTTGAAAAAAATTAATAACCAAACACAGTTTTTACCTGTGTAACCACCTGTATTACTGCAAGCTGCGAGCTGATCGCATCGTAACAAGTTGCGCGTTAAAACTTTTTTTAATAAATCAAATTGTTTGTGAAAAATAATTAACCATACCAGATTTTTTCCTGCGTCGGGGCCCGAAGTATAAGAGTAGTTTAATAAATCCGCATTTAGAACGCCTGATTCTAACAATTTGTCGATGAGCGTAAAACGTTGATTGTTCGCAAAAAGCATCAGCGGGGCTGTTAATGTTAAGTCTGCACTGGCTGGCCATAAATGCGCAGGAGTTATTAAAGATTGTCCTATTAAAGAAGAAACCAAACCCGCTCCTCCAGTGCTCTCGGTTAGCCACAAAACGTTTTTACCTGCAAATTCCCTTATTGGATTATTCATGGGTTTAGGAATTTTTGCGGACCGTAATTTAAAACCACAAAGTAGTTTTTGTCGATTGCTTAATATGTCAAAAAATCGTGTTGTTTCAACTGTTGGGCTAGCTAGAAGATGCTCGGCGAGAATAAGCCTCTTTTTAATCAATCTATGGAGTAGTACAAACTCCCCAAAAAAAGCAAGCATCCATGCGGCATTTGTTCCGGCAAACTCCCCATTTTCTACTAATTGGCCGAAGTGTTCAGGCAGTAAAAGGTCATCCCCAAGAAACGCTTCCAGTAAGGTAAGTTGTTTATTGAGAATTAGAAGAAATACGACATTCATTCCTTTGTGTTCAACATCTTCGGCTCCATAGTGTCCATTAAAATGCTCCGTTGTAAGCAGTCTTTGTTTATGTAAAATTTCTATTAAATCCCAACAACCATTTTGGGCCAGTAACATAAGACTATTAACTCCGATCTGGTCTCCCTGAGTGGGAGAAACAGATAAATGCGAAGAATTTATTAAACCCTGTAAAATTAACTCTAAAAAAACATCGTAAAAATGTAGAGAAATGCCAAGCCAAACAATATTTACGCTGCAATCGGTGCCACCTTCAGCTGCTTGGGCCAAGATTTCTTGTGTAAATAATCTTTTTTTTAATAAAGTCTGTATAAAGTCAAATTGTTCTGAATAGAATAAATAAAGAATAACGTTAGCACCTGCTTCTGGACCGTTTTGATAGCAGGCAGTTAATTGTGTGGAAGTTAGAAGGCCTTTCTGTTCAAGTAGTGTCAAAGATTCAATTTCTCTGTACCTAGCTAATCCTAAAACTACATTGGCACCTTCATCGGGACCTTGCTTTACCCTTACCTCTAAACTGGAGCTAGTTACCAATCCAGAAGAAATCAAACGGTTAAATAAGGCCATGAACCCATGCTCGCATAAAAACCAAAGTAGCGTTTTACCAGTATCTTCACCCTTGGATGGATGTGCCCCTACGTATTCTCTAGGAATAAAGTCATTATCTAAAAATTTTCTTAAGAGCTCTTCTTGAGCAAACTTAGCCAATAGCCAAACTAAATCGAAAGCAACCAATTCTGCGGTAATGAAATTTTCGTCTAATAATTCATTGATAAAATCAAAGTGTTTATAATGCCCTAAAAGGGATAATACATTCCAAGAGCGACTTTTTCCCTTAAATACCGCTTTCAATTGCTCGGCAGTGAGGAGTCCTGCATTTTTTATCTTTTTTAACAAGGCAATTGCATTTTGATTCGCTAGTAACCAAATAGTATTTATTGCATTTTCGGGGCGAGGATCTCTGAGAGCCAACTGAGACTGAGTAACAAGTCCTTTATCCAGCAGTATTTCTAATAATTCTAATTCATGGAAACAAGCCAGGGTTAAAATTGCATTTCTTCCGCAAAAAGGGCCTTCGGGAGCAATACTCTCCAGATCTGCTGCTGTTAGTTCATTCGCTAATAATTTTTGACGAATGCAAGATGCAGGAGATGCAAATCTCCACCAGGGGGAAGAAGAAATTTTTACCATTATTTTTAAAATATTTTATAATTCTAAATTTTAACACAGTGGGATTTATTTGTTCAAATAAACGGCATTCCATTTTAACTTGTGTAAGTGAAAGAATTTCTCATTGACAAACTAAATTCTCTTCTGTGTAATGTGTATTTTTGATAAACCTTGGTATCAACTTGAACACGTATCATCTTCCGCCACAACAGCATAGTATGGTAAGCGCTTACATTATTTTTTTCCTGGCCGCTTCTTTTTATTTATACGAATTTATTTTGCAGGTCGCGCCTAGTGTAATGGCAGATCCCATGATGCAAACGTTTCAAGTTACTGCGGAAGGTTTTGGGGTGATATCGGCTTTTTATTTTTATGCTTATGCCCCAATGCAGTTGCCGGCAGGTTTATTATTCGATCGGTACGGGCCAAGGAAGCTTATGACCGCCGCTTTGTTACTTTGTGCCTTCGGTTCTTTCTTTTTTGCTTCAACGGATAGCATCTTTACGGCCTCTATTGGTCGCTTTTTAATTGGGATTGGTAGTGCTTTTTCTTTTATTGGGGTATTAGTTCTTCTTTCACGTTGGTTTCCGCCCCACCATTTCGCCATTCTTGCTGGTATTGCCCAATTAATGAGTTCGGTTGGCGCAATGTTTGGGGAAGTGCCGTTGGCGGCTTTAATTAACCATGTGGGTTGGCGTAATGCAAGTTTTATTTTGGCTGCGGTCGGCGTCGTGTTGGCTTTGCTCTTATGGCTAATTATACGCGATTTTCCACATCAGCCTACCCAAGCCATCCCTACACGTAAATTTCGTGACGAATGGCATCGTTTAATGGAGGTTTGTCGTCAACGTTACACCTGGACAACAGGAGCCTATGCTTTTTGTATTTGGACGCCTATCGCTGTTTTTGCGGCATTATGGGGCGTGCCTTATTTAGAAGAAAAATACCAGGTGAGCGTGGTTATGGCCTCCGGCTTATGTAGTATGATTTGGCTAGGGATTGGAATTGGTAGTCCTCTACTGGGGTGGTTTAGCGATCGCTTTTATAGCCGCCGTTTAGCATTAGGCATTAGTGCAGTATTTGGCTTGACGGCGACCGTTGTCTTACTATATGTCCCTAATGTACCTCTCGCTTGGATGTATGGGGTTCTTTTCATTCTTGGTTTGGGAGCTGGTGGGCAAACTGTTAGTTTTGCTGTGGTTAAAGATAATAATCCTACGCATCTGGTTGGTACTGCATCAGGTTTTAATAATTTATCTGTTCTTTTAGGGGGCGCGATATTTCAGCCTTTGGTAGGAGTTATTCTGCACCGTAGCGACCAATGGCATTTAGTTGCAGGGGTACCAGTATACAATGTAGAAAGCTATCAAAAAGCGCTCTTTATTATGCCGGTGTGCTTTCTGGTTAGCCTGCTTATCTCTTTGGCGATGAGAGAGACCCACCCGGGGTCGGCTGTTGGTAGTGCGAAAAATAAAGAGAACATTGCAGTGGGGTTAAGGCAAGAGCTTTAGCTTGGGTCAGGAGGCAAATGAGTCAGTCCCCTAGGCCGCGCCTGCTGGCCAACTACTTTATTAATTCTACGTGCTTTTCCTGTGCCTCAGGAGAAGCTTCTACAAAAGCTGGTAAGCTTTCGCAGTAGGCATTTATTTCTCTGATTAGCGGGTAATTCTCTAAAGGAAATTCAAATCTTTTCGCATTATAAACCTGAGGAACTAGACAAATGTCTGCGAGACTAATGTCATTGCCATAACAAACGGGATTTTTACGTGGTAACGCTTGCAAGCGGGATTCCAAAGCATCAAAGCCCAATCTTAACCAATGATGGTACCACTCTCTTGTCTGCTCCTCGTTGGCATTAAATTTTTCACGTAAATAGTTCAAAACACGAAGATTGTTTAAAGGATGAATATCACTGGCAATTATTAAAGAAAGGCTTCGCACTTGGGCTTTAGCCAAAGGATTTTGCGGCAATAGAGGGGGAGTAGGGGATATTTCTTCCAGGTACTCAATAATGGCTAATGATTGACTTAAAATGTGCCCGTTTTCGTCCAGAGTAGGGACCAAGCCTTGAGGGTTTAATTGCATATAATCAGGAGCATGCTGTTCGCCCCCATGGTTGATTAAATGGATAGAGAGTGTCTCATAGCTGATATTCTTCCAATTTAATGCAATTCTTACCCTATAACTCGCTGAAGAGCGAAAATAATCATAAAGTTTCACGTTGTTCCTTGGCCGTTTTTTGTACTACAGGAAGAGAGGCTTGTTTGAGCTCTTGATCAATTGAGCCAAAAATATTTTCCCCTTTTTCATTTTTCATTTCTATGCGAATGGTGTCGCCAAATAGCATAAAAGAAGTCGTTGCTTTCCCGTCTTTTAAAATTTCTAACATTCTTTTTTCAGCAATACACGATGATCCATTGCTGCGATCCTCATTAGAAACAGTCCCTGAACCAATAATCGTTCCTGAACATAAATTTCTCGTTTTTGCAGCATGGGCAATTAGCTCAGGAAAGGAGAAGGTCATGTCTTTACCAGCATTAGGTTTACCAAATAACTCGCCATTTAAATAGCTATATAAGGGTAAATGTACTCTTTCTCCGTCCCAATGGGGAAGTAATTCATCAGGGGTAACCGCTACGGGAGAAAAGCTACTGGCAGGTTTGGATTGGAAAAATCCGAATCCTTTAGCCAGTTCCTCAGGAATTAGATTACGTAGAGATACGTCATTCACCAACATGAATAATTTAATATGTTTGCCGGCCTCTTCTGGAGTTATACCCATAGGTACATCGTTGGTTATAATGGCAACTTCTGCTTCGAAATCTACTCCATAGTTTTCCTCTCTTACCAAGATGGGGTCGTTAGGTCCTATAAATCCATCAGAGCCGCCTTGATACATTAATGGATCGGTCCAAAAATTAGCAGGCAATTCTTGACCGCGAGCTTTTCTTACCAGTTCAACATGGTTTACATAAGAGCTTCCATCTGCCCATTGGTAGGCCCGGGGAAGGGGCGATGCCGTTTGCAAACTATTAAAAGGGAAACTGTTGTGTGCCATACCTTCATTTAACTGATGATAAATGTGCAATAAGGCATCTTCTACATCGCCCCAATTATCAAGAGCACACTGTAAATTTGGGGCAATGTGAGAGGCATCTACTGCATGTGTTAAAGCGCGATTAACTACGCAAAGTTTTCCGTCGCGCGAATTGGGATTTTTTAACGTTGCTAATTTCATAATTATCCTTACATTGCCTGTAAAGTGCCGCGTTTAACTTGATCTCTTTCAATTGCTTCAAATAAAGCTTGAAAATTACCCTCACCAAATCCTTGATTTCCTTTACGTTGAATAATTTCAAAGAATACCGGACCGAATAGATTTTCTGTAAAAATTTGTAAAAGAAGACCACTATCGGGATCTTTTTCCCCATCTATTAAAATGCGTCGTTCTTGTAGTTTATTTACGGGTTCTTGATGCCAGGGAATACGATTATTAATCATTTCATAATAAGTGTCCGGAACATCTAAAAATTTCACCTCATTATCTCTTAAACTATCAACTGTTTGATAAATATTTTCCGTGTTTAAAGCGACATGCTGAATTCCTTCACCTTTATATTCATGAAGAAATTCTTCAATTTGTGATTGATCATCCTTAGACTCATTGAGAGGAATTTTAATTTTTCCACACGGACTTGCTAAAGCGCGGCTGATTAAACCTGTCATTTTGCCAACAATATTAAAAAAACGAATTTCTTTAAAATTAAAAATAGACTCATAAAATTTGGCCCATTTATCCATGTTGCCACGATATACATTGTGGGTAAGGTGATCAATGGCGGTTAATCCTGAAGACTTCGAGGAAGCATCTTTCGATTGATTCCAGTCATGGCCGAAAGCCTGGTGTGTATCATCAACAAAATAAATAACGCTTCCCCCTATGGCTTCTATGGCGGGAAGTTTATGATCAAGAGGGCCATCTTCGTGAAATGCTTTTGCTCCATGGGCAATGGCGTGCTCAAAGGCTTTCTGCGCATTATGGACTTTAAAACCCATCGCACAAGCTCCTGGACCATGGATTTGTGCGTGCTGAGCTGCTTGTGAGTGTGCTTCAGCATTAACAATGAACTGAATGGTATCTTGCGTATAGAGAGTAATATCCAGAGTAGAATGTTTTTTTGCCGGATGAAATCCCATCTGTTTAAACTGTTTATGCAGCATTTCTGCGTCAGGGGCAGAAAACTCCAAAAAAGCAAAGCCATCCAAGCCACAGGGATTTTCGTTATTCATAAGCTACTCCTTGTAAAATACTATGATGAAACTAATTTATTGGCTGCACTAGAAATAATCCATCGGCAATGGGTAATAAGCTGGAAAATACCCGTGAGTCATTTTTAATTAACTCATTTAGTTTGCGGATTTCTCGAGTTTGTCCACCAGTTTCAGCAGGATCAATTACTTTCCCATCCCAGAATACATTATCAATAGCAATTAAACCGTGGGGTTTTATCAGCTTTAGGGCATATTCATAATAGGGAATATAATTTGTTTTATCCGCATCGATAAAAATAAAATCAAAGCTTTTTTCTTCACCTTGAGAAATTAGCTTTTCTAACGTTTCCAGTGCGGGAGCTAAACGCAAATCAATTTTTTTATCTTGTTTCGCTTTTTTCCAATAAGAAGGAGCGAGCTTTGTCCACTGCTCACTAATATCACAAGTAATCACTTTCCCATCTTCCGGAAGCATTAAAGCCATTGCTAATGCGCTATATCCGGTAAAAGTTCCTAACTCCAAAACCCTCTTTGCTTGCAAAATACGTAGCAATAACTGCATAAATTGCGCCTGAAAAGAAGAAATTTGCATATTTGCCAAAGGTAATTTTGCCGTCTCTTCTCGTAGTTCTGCCAATATAGGGTGTTCATGCAGGGAGACATCTAACATGTATTCATAAAGTTCTGGATTCAAATTTAAATGTTTTATACTCATGATAATTTTTCTTTAGCTATCGCGTCGGCAATTTCACTGGGTGGTTTATTTTCACGTTGTGAACGTGCAAATATTTCCGAGAGCGTTTTTCCAATTCCCGTAATTTGATCATTTAAGTCATCTTCATGGATATGCAAATATTTACTTGCTGCAAACATGAGCCCGCCTGCATTAATAACATAATCAGTTGCATAAAGTATTCCCTTGTCATGCAAACGTTGACCATGATAGGTATGGGCTAACTGATTATTGGCAGCGCCTGCAATAATAGTGGTTTGCAGGTGATTAATACTCTGATCGTTAATAACAGCGCCTAGAGCACAAGGAGAAAAAATATCACAGGGGACTTTATGTATATCTTCGGTAGAATAAACATTTGCGCCGAATTCGTTAGCGGCAAGGTCTGTGCGAGTAGGGTCAACATCAGCTACTGATAAAGTAGCTCCCAGCTCATGTAGGGAGCGCGCCAGCGGATAACCTACGTGCCCTAATCCTTGAATAGCGATATGAAGCCCTTTTAAGCTATCTTTACCTAACTTAAACGCAACGGCAGCCTCAATACCTCTTAAAACCCCTTTTGCTGTATAAGGAGATGGGTCGCCATCGTAGCGTGACAGGCTAGCTATATAAGGGGTATGTTCGCCAATGATATCCATATCCGCTAGTTGGGTGCCACTATCTAAAGCGGTGATATAACGGCCACCCAAATCATTAACAAACTTTCCAAAACTACGTAAATAGCCTTCGCGATCATAAGGTTGGGCTGGTTGAATAATTACTGCTTTGCCGCCCCCCAAAGGTAAATTGGCTAAAGCTGCTTTATAACTCATTCCACGCGCCAAGCGCATAACATCATATAAAGCAGCCGCGGTATCTGGATAATAAATAAATCGGCATCCGCCAAGTGCCGGGCCTAACTTGGTATTATGAATAGCGATAATTGCTTTCATGCCCGTTTTTTCATCTACACGGCAATGAATGTCCCCAAAACTGTGCGACAAAGCATAATCTAAAAAATCACCTTGTAACGTCGTTCCCAAATCAGGTGTTTTTAGGGTATCAATAGACATTATGAGCCCACTCCAAAATAAAAAATAAAAGTAATGTTATAGAGCATTTTAAATCAGTTGGCGAGAGTATTTAATATACTAATATAGCTTCTCGATTTATACTTTGTGCTTTCTTTACAGAAAATTTAACAAAAACCGAGTTACGCACGTAAGTAAGCGGAAATTTTAAGTGGGAGAATATTAATGAAAAAGTTAGCAGGGATTTTTGCTTTTTTAACCGTTTCAACTGCATACGCTATTGATTTTCCACCACAAGCACCGCTCGATACCATTGGTTTCCAAATATCAGCGAAGCAATGGGTCACTACGCGCAGTGCGCTTTTAACTATCACCATCAATGCTACTTTAAATAATGCAGATTTAGTAAAAGCACGTGGCGAAATAATGGATAAACTCAACGGTATTGCCAAAGGAGATTGGCACTTGGTGCAATTTGATCGCTCCCAAGATACCTCTGGTTTAGAGAAGCTCTATGTGCAAGCACAAGCAAGGCTTGACCAAGGTGCGCTAACAGATATTTATCAGCAAGCAAAAAATGTAAGCAAACCGGGGGCCACTTATGAGATCGCTTCCATCGATTTTAAGCCGAGCTTGGAAGAAATGCAGCAAGTACGTGCTCAGTTACGCGAGAAATTATACCAGCAAGTACAAGAAGAAATTAATAAAATGAATAAAGTATATACCAGCCAAAACTACAGTCTAAATAATTTAATCTTTGTCGATGGAAATGGGCCTGTTACGCCGCAACCCAAAACTTACCAAGCGCGTGAAATGGTCAATACTATGGCATTGGCAGCCGATGCTGCACCCCCTTTAGCGGTAAGCAATGAAATGACATTAACTGCAATTGCCCAAGCTGCTTCTAATCGTGCAATTCCAGGTAACTCTTAAAATGGAATTGCCTCGAATTATTGCACACAGGGGAGCATCTGCTTACGCCCCGGAAAACACTATAGTGGCCTTTGAAAAAGCAGTAGAAATGGGAGCCCGTTGTATTGAGTTTGATGTAATGCTTTCTGCAGATGGCTTGCCTTTTATTTTTCATGACGAAAAATTAAAAAGAACAACCAATGGAAAGGGGGAAGTTGGTTTAGTTACAGGGGAGTATTTACGCAACCTAGATGCCGGTCGATGGTATTCTAAACGTTTTACAGGTACCAAAATACCAGATTTTGTGGAAACCTTGCATTGGTTAGTAGATAAAGGAGTGAATGCAAATATTGAAATAAAGCCTTACCCTGGCACAACGGAGCAAACTACTACTACGATACTTAGCCATTTAAATCGTTTTTGGCCCGCACAAAAAACCTTTCCTTTAGTCTCCAGTTTTGATTTAGAGGCATTAAAGCTATGTCGAAGCATATCTCCCGAAATTCCTTTAGGGTTGTTGTTTGATGAATGGAATGAGAATTGGCTAAAACTGGCAAAGGATCTTGACTGTTTTTCGGTCCATTTTAATAAAAATGCGTTGAATAAAAAAAGGGTGCAGGCCATCAAAGAACAAGGTTATAAATTATGTGCTTATACCGTTAATAGTCGGCGCCAGGCCAATAAATTATTTAAATGGGGCGTTGACGCAATTTTTAGTGATTACCCTGATTTACTTTCATGAAACGTTTTTTACTCCTTATAATTATTTTTTTTTCTTATTCCAAAAACGCTTATGTACAAGAAACAGTTTCTACTACAGAAAAAACAGAAATTATTTTTTGGCATTCGATGGCTGGTCAATTGGGTCAAGAAATGCAAACGTTGGTTAACAGCTTTAACGCCTCGCAACCTAAATATAAGATTAAGCCTTTCTATAAAGGGGAATATTTAGAATCATTAACTAGCTATGCTGCAGCTTTTCGTGCCCGAAAGGCCCCTGATATTATTCAAATATTTGAAGTAGGAACGCCAACCATGTTGGCGCCTAAAGGAATAATCAAGCCGGTGGAAGACTTGATGAAAGAACATAACCTTCCTTTATCGTTAAATGACTTTTTTCCAGTGGTGCGTGCATTTTATAGTGATAATGGCAAATTAATGGCGATGCCTTTAAATATTTCTATTCCAGTTGTTTTTTATAACAAGGAGGCATTAAAGAAAGTAGGCTATAACGAAAAAACGTTTCCTAAAACATGGCAAGAATTAGAGACATTAGCGGCAAAATTACGCGAGGCAGGTTACCCTTGCGCATATACATCTGCTTATCCTGCATGGGTTTTGATGGAGTCTTTTTCGGCCATTCATGGAATGCCAATGCTTGATAAAGAAAGCCATGAAGCTATATATAACAATGCCATGATGGTTCGTCATTTTCAAAGACTTAAACAATGGCAGAAACTCCATTATTTTGAATATAGTGGAAGAACAGATGAAGCCACTTCCCTTTTTACAAGTGGGAGATGCCCTTTATTTAGCCAATCTTCCGGGGCCTATAATAGTTTAACCGAAATGGTTCCTTTTAATATTGGGATGGCTCCTTTGCCATTGGACTTGGAAAGTTCTAAAGAACGGTATGCGAATGTCATTGGCGGAGCAGCCTTGTGGGTAACTAATGGACTCTCTGCAAAAAAATACCAAGGAATTGCGCAATTTATTGCTTTTCTTGCAAAACCAGATACGCAAATAAAATGGCATCAACAAACAGGGTATATTCCTCTGGGGATAAAAAATAGTTATCAAGCTTGCCTTACTCATTCTAAACCTTCATTACTTTTGGCCCAAAACGAGTTAAATTATCCAAAAGATGCCAGTTTGGGTATTCAAAATCAAATTCGTGTGATTAATAGTGAAGCTTTAGAGGCGATTTTTGCAGATATTAAAGGGGTTAGTCAGGCACTCAACGGCGCTGTTTTGCGATCGAATTATGCTTTACAGCGATTTAGAGAAAACAATGCCATTAATTAACTTAGATGGAAAAAAACGGAATGAACGAAATCAATCTATTGGAAATTTTCTACGCTAGTATGCTCGCGCTGGGTGAAAAAAGAGAGAATGTTTTTTTAAGTATTGATGAAGACTTTTTAACCCGGGCTAAGAATCTTTATGGTTCGAATGTAACGTTTGAGCATTTAGAAAAGTTAGCCGATATTTGTATAGCCAACGAATGGCTGGAACGTACAACGGCTGATCCTTATTATAATTATTTGTCATTAACAGAAGCTGGCTTACAGGTAGTTTTGATGTATGAGTATAAAAAATAAGTTGCAAGAGTAGAATTTGCATTGCCTTCGCGGTTGCAGAATAAATTAAGATGGGGACAAAAATCAGGTAGGAGATTGCAGCATTTATTTTAATCAAAAACCACTTGGGTGTTTCGAATTTTTTTTAATTGATAGCGTAATTTTTTAAATAACAAGATAGTTTCTTTTTTCTTTTGCATTTTATTTACCTGTATTCGTAATCGCAGGAATTCATACTCCTTAATGTAAGAATGCACTATAGTAGCCATTTTTGGGTATTTTTGGCTTATTCTTCTCCATTGTTGCAAAAGAGAGGAGGGAGGAGTTGTGGGAATTTGTAAACGACGTAATTCTCTTTGCAACTTTCGATATTCCCGAATGAGCGGATCGATTGCTTTCTTTTGTTTATATTGGTACCAAATACCACCGCAAAGGAGAATAATAAATAATAATAAAATCCAGGTGCGTAATAATTCCCCGAATCGCCAAGATCCTAATCCAAAGCTTTGGAAAAGTTTTATTTGACGTTCCTGGTTATAAAAAAGTAGCCACCGTTCCCAAAAATATTTTACAGAATCAATCGATAAACGGGCCTGTTCCAACCAGGGAAGATGGAGTCTATATTCAGACCAATTAGTATAAAGCTGTTTATCATGGGCATTAATATTGCGAATTGTTTCGTCTATTCGGGAGGGTAGTATAAAAGTAGTAGGATCCAGTCTTTTCCAACCCTCTCCATTTTGCCAGTATTCTAACCAAGCATGGGCGTCTTTCTGTTTTATATTGAGGTACTTGGCAAAAGGGTTCCATTCTCCCCCAAAGTAGCCTAAGACTACTCTTGCAGGTATACCTGCAGCTCTGAAGATAAAAGTTACTGCGGCGGCATAATGCTCACAATAGCCCTCACGGGTTGTAAACCAAAATCGGTCCAGTTGCGCGTTGTCATTGCCAATGGGCATAGATTCCAAGCGGTACCAGAAAGGTTCCTTTTGTATATATTCCTGTATATTTTTAATAAATAAATTAATATCTCCCTTGGCGTTATTCATAGTTTCTTTAGACCATTGCTGTAGAAGTGGATTTGCATTGGCCGGTAATTGCAGATTCTGAAACCTGGCCACCGGATTTAATGGTCTATAAAACGGTTTTCTAGTTGACAGGCCGTAGGCAAAACGTTGATTAATCGGTTTACCGTCGTACCTTATCAACCCTAATGAAGGGGTGAAATGTAACTTAGGCCATCCAGCGGAGGGAAAGCCACTGTAAAATAACCATATTTTTTGATGTGCTTCCAATATCACTTCATAGTCACCAGACTCTTTGTTTGGTAGAAGAGGTAAAGTAATAAAATTTTCTGTGCCGGCTTCAGCAGTCCAATTAACGCCATCATAATTATTAAGTACTAACCCGTGCCAATAGTCCTCTATTTTTGGTTTTCCCTTAAAGGTGACACGCATGGCTGTTGTATCATCTTTAAAGAGAGTGACTATTGAACCCGGGTGCATAGATTCCCCAAAACCGGTAGTACCAGTAGAGGGAACATTTATTCGCCATAGCGGTTCGCTAATACGAGGAAAAACAAAAAACATTAGAACAGTAAGAGGAAGCGCTATAAGGAGAAGTTTAAAACTGCGAATACTCATTTGTTTCCAGTGAATTACTTGTTGTACTTCTAAACGCACAAGCAATGACATTATTCCTATAGTGGCTAAAATCATATACGGTAAAACCCATAATTCGGTGTTAGAAATTAAAGAGGTAAAAATCACATAAAAGCTTACTAAGATGACGACACGTAAATCCCGAATACTATGAGCCTCAATTAACTTTAACCAAAAGAAAGTGACTAACGTACCCATAAAAAAGCCAGGGGATACAAATGAATCATAGTGAATACGCAACAGTATCAATACAGATACAATTACAAAAGCACGAAACCACAAAGGTAAAACACGTGAATGATAGTAACTGGCGAGCAGCCGATAACTTATAGCTACAATAGCTAAAATGAGAAACCACCAGGGCGCTGTTGTTAAATGCGGTAAAGTACAAAAAGCCATCACTATGAGAGCATGACGCATCGTTGGGAAGGTAATCTGCTGTTTATATTCAACCTGCATTAGTAGCTCGCCAATTTGCGTAAGCAATTTTTCAAATGTTGTTCGCCCCGCGTTATTTCAGTGCGTTCCCCTTTTAATTCTAATCCGTAAATATGCCCACGTCCTTCCGCCTCCAGAAGCCAAAATGCAATATATTGTAAATTACGTTCCCCATTATCTTTTGGTAAATCTTGTAAGCGAAAAATCCAGTTCTCACCTGTAGGACTACTCATTGTTTTTAAAAACCAACCTTGCCCTCGGGCTGAAATTTTCCAGGCAATCCGACCCGGTTGAGTCCAGGGATTTCCCACGAGTTTTAAATCATATAGCTCGTCTTCTCCTGTTTGTTCGGTGTCTGCTGAGGCTTGTTGGGTAGGTATAAAAGGGTTTGGCCAAAATCCTGGGTTAAGAGGTTTTGGATAAACATAGTACTCATTTGAAAAACGGCTATATGTCCATACTTTGAAAATGCCAATGGGATAATAGCTATAAATTTTCAAAGGGGGTAAATGAAATTTGCCTCTTTTTTTTGTTTCTATAGGTACAATAACAATACCATTGGGATACGCAATTTCGATTTTTACTTCTTCCTCACCTTCAAATTTAAAATAGATTGCAAACCGTTTGGGTAAGTCACTTTTGAGTAACAAAGTAATTTTGGCGGGTTGGCCTACTTCAGTATCCAGGATTGGTAAACAGTGGATGGTTAAGCCATTTAAATTATAATGTGTTTCCCATAAAGCGATAGAACCAAATACAATTAATAAAAAGAAAAGAAAAAATGCAGGATTAAGTTGATAATTAATTGCGCCGGTACTAATGGTTAAGACTACAAAAGCAAACACCCATCCAAAAGCAGAAGGTAGAATATAAATATTTTTAAGACCCAGAGTATGACTAGTTACTTGTTGTGGTAGATTATTACTTCCAATTTTTTCCATCTTTTGCCTTATTTTTTTCCAAATCAATCTCACACCGGTATCTCCACATGGTTGAGCAAAATATTGGAAGGTAAAATTTCGCCTTCGGATTGGGTAATAATCAAGCGATGATCGACTACAGAAGGGAGCACTGATTGAATGTCATCGGGTCTTACGAAATCTCGCTCCCCTATCTTTGCATACGCTTGGGCTGCTTTAATGAGAAAGCGACCTGCTCTTGGACTTAATCCATGTTCAAACCAGCCATGTATGCGGCTAGCATTTAATAGGCCTTGTACATAATCAAGAATGGGCTCGGAGATAATGATTTGCAGGGTTTCTTTTTGCCAGAGAAGTAGTTTCTCTGTATTAATGACCGGTGGTAAAAGAGGAATACGCTCCCTTTGTTCTTGCTCTATTAGTAGTTTTCTCTCATATTCAGCCGGCGGATAACCGATGGCTAGACGCATTAAAAATCTATCGAGTTGCGATTCAGGTAATAGATAAGTACCGGTTTGATGAGCAGGGTTTTGCGTGGCAATAACAAAAAAAGGATCAGGTAATGAGCGCGTGCCATTATCTGTAGTAACTTGACGCTCCTCCATAGCTTCCAGTAAAGCACTTTGAGTTTTTGGAGGGGCTCGGTTAATCTCGTCTGCGAGGATTAATTGCGAAAATATAGGCCCTTCATGAAATTGAAAGCGTTGCTGGTGCGTATCAAACACAGAAACACCTATTAAATCGCTTGGGAGCAAATCGCTGGTAAATTGAATACGGCGATAATTCATGCCGGTAAAATGCGCTAGTGCCTGACTTAACGTAGTTTTCCCCATACCAGGAATATCTTCAAGAAGTAAATGTCCATCAGCCAATAAACAACTGATTGCCAAACGAACAACTTCTTCTTTTCCTAATAAAACGTTATTTAAGGCTTGCTGTAATTTTTTAAGCATCTATTTCCTTTCCCTGAAATTATTTTAATTATAGCTGTTTTGAGTAATTAAATTTTGCATTGTTAAACGTCTGTTGGTACCGTCATCAGGCATTTGCAGATTTGTTCGTTGGAACTTCACCTCTCTACATAAAATTTTTATTCCATGGGAAGAAATTAGTGTAATTATTATTTCTTCTATGGTATTAGGGTATACTGGGTGCGCCTTTAAAGGTTGCGGAATAATTAGTACATTTTTCAGTCCGTTTGGTTGTAAAAACAGCAATTTTAAGTTGTTAGTGGGCAATATCTATTTGGGGCTTAAGCCATGCATGATGGGGCGGTTTATTACACAATTTTTCTAATATTCGGGGGAGCTGCGGTTTTATCCACTGTTGTGCTGTACACCCGTCAATCTTTATTAGTTGCTTACATCCTTTTGGGTGCTGTTCTTGGTCCCTGGGGCCTTCATTTGGTTCCTGACTTAGGGGCAGTTCAACAAGTAGGGGATATGGGAATTGTTTTCCTTTTGTTTTTATTAGGCCTCCATTTGCAGCCGCAAAATCTTATTCATATGTTAAAGAAGGTTACCTGGATTGCCATTTTTAGTTCCATTATTTTTGCCTTGATTGCCTATGGGATTGGCCGATGGTTTGGATTGCCAGTAACTGACTCAATGGTTCTGGGTGCTGCCATGATGTTTTCAAGTACCATTATCGGACTTAAATTATTACCTACTACTATCCTCCATCATCAACATACTGGTGAGGTAATGATCAGCGTCTTACTGATGCAAGATTTAATAGCAATCATTGTTTTAATTATGTTGAACGGAGCACAAGATGGAAGTGGGCTCACTTGGGATGATTTTATTCTGGTGGGTGTGGCGTTACCAATCTTGATTCTGTTTGCGTTTGCATTTGAAAAATATGTATTAGTTAAATTGTTGGCTCGCTTTGATAGAACACAAGAATATGTATTTTTACTTTCTATTGGCTGGTGTTTGGGAATGTCCATCATTGCGCAAAAAGTGGGTTTGTCAGAAGATATTGGCGCCTTTGTTGCAGGCGTAGCTTTGGCGGCCAGCCCTATTTCTTTATTTATTGCTGAAAGTTTAAAACCCTTACGGGATTTCTTTTTAGTAATGTTTTTCTTTTCTGTAGGAGCAACGTTTAATTTTGGTTCATTTGCTCAAACAGTTATTCCGTCATTTTTATTAGCTATCTTGATGCTTGTACTAAAACCACTAGGGTTTTACTTGTTATTAAAGCAAGCAGGCGAAAAGAAATCTATCGCCAAAGAGGTGGGGTTTCGCTTGGGTCAAGCGAGTGAGTTTTCTTTATTGGTAGCCAGCATTGCTTTGAGTACTAAAATGATTAGTGATGTAACATCCAATCTTATACAGGCGACAACTATATTAACTTTTATTGTGTCTTCTTACTTAGTGGTATTGAAATATCCTACCCCTATGTCTTTAACCGAAAAGATGAGAAAAGATTAGGAGTTTTTAAATGAAACTTTTGGTAATTGTAATTTGCTTGATAAGTGAAAGATTTTTAGCGCATACCAGCGTTCATAATCGATTTAACTGGTTTACATCTTATGCAAAGTCAGTTCAAAAAAGTATTTCCGAACCCATTACAACCCCCTATAGATGGCTCCTTTTGACGTTCATTCTTCTACCTATATTGATTAGTGTCGCTTTTGTGCTTTTCCTCACATCCAGTATGGTATTCGGTATCATTTACCTTTTACTGAACGTGGTTATTTTTTATTATTGTTTAGGACCGAAAAATCCTTTCTACCCAGAAAACCTAAAAGATAATGCTAGCGAAAAAGAGTTGGGCAATTATTTTGCTGAAGTAAATGGACAATTATTTGCAGTTATTTTTTGGTATATTGTTTTAGGGCCCCTGGGGGTCTTAGCTTATCGCCTGATTAGCTTGAGTAGAACACAAGAAGCTGTAAAAGGGCCAGCGGATACGTTAACCCATATTTTAGATTGGGTACCGGCGAAGTTTACAGCCCTGCTCTATTTGCTCGTGGGTAATTTCCAGGTGGGTTTTCAACATTTTACTCGCTTATTTTTTACACCACCTCACAATAATGAGACTATATTAAGTGTTTGTGGCCTTCATGCAGTTGGGTTTGACGAACAAGAGCAAGTTTATATGCCAGAGGCAGAAACGTTAGTTGAGCATGCGGCGATTGTATTGCTAGTTTTTTTGGCAATTTTTACCCTGGTAGCTTGGTTGTAACTTAATACAAAGAATTAATGTTTGGAAGGGCCTGAGGGTGTTACTTTTTTAACGAGCTGTCGTTCCACGTAGGCGGGAATCTATTCTTAGAGAAGTACCTTTACTAACTGTTTTAGACCAAAGGTCAATATAAACGGACTTAACACAGCGAGTACATTATGTATTTTTTAAATCGACTATTGTGGTGTTTTTTATTTTTACTGTTAGCCAGCTGTCATCGTTCAGTCGAGGTCGTTCATTATCAGGTTGCATGTAAATTAGTCTGTTTAAAAAAATTTGATGCTTGTATAAATAATTGTCGCGATAGTTGTTCTAATTGTTCAGCGTGCTCCTCAAAAGCCACGGCAAATAGTTACAAACAGTATGTACATGAAGAGCTTGTACAAGGCGGATTTTTAGTTCGACAGTTGAATTCCTACCGTGATCCACTAAAATGCCGCAAGCCAACCTGTAATTGCAAGGCAGATCGTCGTGTTTGTGAACAATCATGCGAAGGGGTTATTCATAAACGTTTACAAGTTCCCCCAACCTGTTGTTAGTCCCAGAAGACAGAGGAAAATGAATGGTTAATGAGAGTATGAAAGATTTAGATCCAATCGAAACCCAAGAGTGGTTGGAATCTTTAGAAGCAGTATTACATGAAGAAGGCAATGAAAGAGCCGCTTACATCATTAAAGAGTTAATTAAAAAAGCAGAACAAGACGGGGTGAAATTATCAAGCTCTTCCGTTACTCCTTATCGCAATACCATTAAACCACATGAAGAAAAACAAATACCTCCTGATGAGGGAGTAGTTAAACGAATTAATGCGTTGTTACGTTGGAACGCAGTAGCAATGGTATTAAGAGCAGGAAAATATGCTCCAGAACTGGGGGGACATATTGCGACGTATGCTTCTTCCTCAACACTTTATGAAGTAGGCTTTAATCATTATTTTAAAGGGCCTGATAAAGTAACCGGTGGAGATTTACTGTATATTCAAGGACATTCTTCCCCTGGTATTTATGCAAGAGCATTTCTGGAAGGACGGCTTAGCGAACAGCAATTGGATAAATTTAGGCAAGAAGTTGAAGTGAATGGATTGTCTTCCTACCCGCACCCGTGGCTAATGGGTGATTTTTGGCAATTTCCCACCGTTTCTATGGGCCTGGGTCCTTTGCAAGCTATTTATCAAGCGCGATTCTTAAAGTATTTAGAAAATCGTGGATTGATAAAGGCAGAAGGGCGAAAAGTTTGGGCATTCTTGGGAGATGGTGAAACGGACGAGCCAGAATCTCTCGGTGCTTTATCCATTGCTGCCCGTGAAAAACTAGATAATTTAATCTTTGTAATAAATTGTAATTTACAACGTTTAGATGGACCGGTTCGTGGGAATAGTAAAATTATCCAGGAATTGGAAGGGGTTTTCCGCGGTGCGGGCTGGAATGTTATTAAAGTGGTTTGGGGCGGTAGATGGGATCCTCTTTTTGCACTGGACAAAGATGGAATTTTGCAAAAGCGAATGGAAGAGTGCGTGGATGGGGATTACCAAAGTTACAAGGCAAATGATGGCGCGTATGTGCGCGAAAATTTCTTTGGCCAATATCCCGAGTTGAAGAAAATGGTAGAACATTTGTCAGATGATGAAATTTGGCGTTTGAATCGCGGGGGCCACGACGCTCAAAAAGTATATGCGGCCTATGCTCAGGCAGTAGAACATAAAGGAAGCCCCACGGTTATTCTTGCTAAAACTATTAAAGGATATGGCATGGGGGCTGCTGGGGAAGGTATGAATATTACTCACCAGCAAAAGAAGATGTCTATAGAGCAATTACGTGCTTTTCGCGATCGCTTCAGTATACCTATTAGCGACGATCATATTAACGACGTTCCTTTCTACAGACCTGCGGAAAATAGTCCTGAAATTCAATATTTAAAAAAACAAAGAGAAGCTTTAGGCGGGTATTTGCCATCACGCACAACCGAGATAGAACCTTTAAATATTCCAGAACTGGATGCTTTCTCAACAGTGCTTAAAGGTTTAGGGGATAGAGAGCTCTCTACCACCATGGCTTTTGTGCGTATCCTGTCTGTGCTTTTAAAAGATAAAAATATCAGTCAAAGAATCGTGCCTATCATTCCTGATGAGTGCAGGACATTCGGAATGGAAGGTTTATTTAGGCAAATTGGTATCTATTCCCCCGTGGGCCAGTTGTATACTCCTGTTGATCGTGAACAGGTCATGTATTACCGGGAAGCCAAAGATGGGCAGATTCTGGAAGAGGGCATTAATGAGGCGGGGGCATTTTGTTCGTGGATGGCTGCAGCTACCTCTTATAGTACCAATAAGTTGGCTATGATTCCTTTTTATATTTATTATTCTATGTTTGGATTTCAACGTATTGGAGACTTGGCCTGGGCTGCCGGAGATATGCAAGCGCGCGGATTCTTATTGGGCGGAACAGCCGGAAGAACGACCCTTGCCGGAGAAGGTTTACAACATCAAGATGGTCATAGCCACATTTTGTCTTCAACTATTCCAAACTGTATTTCTTATGACCCGACTTATGCTTATGAGTTGGCTGTTATCATTCATGATGGTTTAAAGCGGATGTACGTTAACCGTGAAAATGTTTTTTATTATATAACGGTTATGAATGAAAACTATACGCACCCTGATATGCCTAAAGGCGTAGAAGAAGGTATTTTAAAGGGTATGTATTTATTACAAGAAAGTAAGAAAAAAGGGAAAGCACATGTTCAGCTTCTTGGGTGTGGAACTATTTTAAGAGAAGTTATAGAAGCGGCTCGCATGTTGGAAGATGATTATCAGATAAGTGCAGATATTTGGAGTGTAACCAGCTTTACAGAATTGCGTAGGGATGGGCTGGCTGTGGAACGATATAATCGCTTACATCCAGGGAAAAAAGCGAAGCAAAGTTATGTGGCACAGCAATTGGCAAATAGAAAAGGCCCCATTATTGCGGCCACGGATTATATGCGCTTATATGCTGATCAAATTCGCCCATTTATTCATGTGCCCTATATAACTTTAGGTACAGATGGATATGGCCGCAGTGATACCCGTGCAAAATTACGGCACTTTTTTGAGGTCGATGCGAAATTTATTGTAGTGACTACTTTGTCTACTCTGGCGCAACAAGGGGAGATTCCTGTAAAAGTGGTCGAAGAGGCAATAAAACATTATGGTATAAACCCGGACAAAATTGATCCGGCTACTCATTAATTAGAATAAGCCGAGGATAAGAATGGCTAGTACACAAGAAGTTAAAGTCCCAGATATTGGTGGGGCATCCGGTGTGGATGTTATTGAAATTTTGGTGAAAGAAGGTGAAAGCGTTGAAAAAGAAACTCCTTTAATTACGCTAGAATCGGATAAAGCCAGTATGGAAATACCTTCCCCATCTGCAGGTGTTGTGAAATCACTCTCTGTAAAAATGGGGGATAAGGTTTCAGAAGGCGATGTTATTTTATTATTAGAGCCTGCTGCTGAAGAATCTTCACATAAAGAAGAAAAAGAACCTGAAAAAGATCGCGAAGAAGCAGTTAAGGCAGTAATAGATAAGCAAATGACCGAAATATTGGATAAGCCAGAGGAGAAAGAGCTACCCAGTCTTTCAAATGAAAAAAAACAAACTGCTGAAAAACAAGAAGTTATTCACGCCAGTCCGGGAGTTCGCCGCTTAGCTAGAGAATTAGGCGTTAATTTAACTGAGATTCAAGGAACCGGCAGAAAAGAGCGGATTAGCAAAGAAGATATTCATGAATATATAAAAGCGCGTATGCAACAGGGGGCTAAAGGTACCTTCGGAATACCTGCCGCACCTGAGATTGATTTTAGTAAGTTTGGTGAAGTTGAATCCAAACCATTGAATAAAATTAAACGTTTAACCGGTGAAAATGTGCACCGTTCTTGGGTGACGATTCCTCATGTAACGCAATTCGATGAAGCAGACATTACTGATCTTGAGGCTTTCCGAAAAGTTGAAATTCAAAGAAATAAAGAAGAGGTCAAACTGACTATCCTTGCTTTTGTCTGTAAAGTGGTTAGTAAAGCTTTGGCGGTATTCCCCCAGTTTAATGCCTCGTTGGATGCTTCCGGGAACCATTTAATTTATAAACATTACTTTAATATTGGAATTGCGGTAGAAACTCCAAACGGTCTGGTAGTTCCTGTAATTAAAGGGGTGGATCGTTTATCAGTGAATGAAATAGCCAAAGAAATGGCTAGATTAAGTGCTAAAGCTCGGGATAAAGGGTTAATGCCGACAGATATGAGTGGTGGTTGTTTTACTATTTCAAGTCTGGGTGGAATAGGAGGGACGGCTTTTACTCCTATAGTAAATAGTCCTGAAGTGGCTATTCTAGGGCTTTCGCGTTCTTCTGTTAAACCTGTGTATATAGAAAATGAATTTAAACCGCGTTTAATGCTGCCTTTGTCACTTTCTTATGATCATCGCGTGATTGATGGAGCTGAAGCAGCTCGATTTTCTCGCTACATAAGTGAAAGTCTTAGCGACATTCGCCGCGTCTTATTATAAGCAAAGAGGTTTTTACGATGGCAAATCAAATGAAGACGGATGTAGTTGTTATTGGTAGTGGCCCAGGCGGGTACACGGCGGCTTTTCGGGCTGCAGATCTAGGAAAAAAAGTAATCCTGGTAGAACGTTTTGATAATATTGGGGGTGTTTGCCTCAACGTTGGATGTATTCCTTCTAAAGCATTATTACATATTGCCAAAGTAGTGGATGAATCGCATGAAATGGCTGATCAGGGTGTAAGCTTTGGTAAACCTAAATTAGATAACAAGAAAATGGTTGCTTGGAAAAACTCGGTAGTGTCCAAGCTAACCGGTGGTCTAAAAGCGTTGGCAAAACAACGTAAAGTTGAAATTGTAACCGGTACAGCGAAGTTTAAAGGTGCTCATGAAGTTGTCGTTTCTGGTAAAGACGGAGACACTACCATTGAATTTGAGCATGCGATTATTGCTGTAGGTAGTGAGTCGGTTAATCTACCTTTTATACCGGAAGACAAGCGTATATTTAGTTCTACGGGTGCTTTGGAGCTAGCAGATATTAAGGGCAACTTACTAGTGCTTGGCGGAGGCATTATTGGTCTTGAAATGGCTACTGTCTATTCGGCTATGGGAGTTGAGGTCACTGTTGTTGAGTTTATGGACCAATTAATCCCTCCTGCTGATGCTGATTTAGTAAATGTTTTGCAAAAGCGTATGGCTAAGAAGGGTGTAAAGTTCCTTTTGAAGACAAAAGTAACCAAAGTTGAAGCTAAGAAAGATGGAATTTATGTTTCAATGGAAGGGGAACATGGAACAGAAAAACCGGCATGCTTCCAGCAAGTTTTAGTTTCGGTAGGGAGAAAACCCAACGGTAATACAATTGCTGCCGAAAAAGCAGGGGTAAAAGTTGATGAGAAAGGTTTTATTCCTGTAGATAAACAAATGCGGACTAATGTTGATCATATTTTTGCTATTGGCGATGTGGTCGGCCAGCCTATGTTGGCGCATAAGGCCATTCCTGAAGGCAAAGTAGCTGCGGAAGTCATCAGCGGTAAAAAACACTATTTTGACCCAAAATGTATAGCCAGTGTGGCCTATACGGATCCAGAAATCGCTTGGGTAGGTCTTACAGAGAAAGAAGCCAAAGCAGATAACATTCCCTATGAAAAAGCCTCTTTTCCATGGGTAGCTAGTGGCAGGGCATTGAGTATGGGCAGAGAAGAAGGAATGACTAAACTGTTGTTTTGCCCAAAAAGCAAACGAATACTCGGAGCCGGTATTGTGGGTATCAATGCGGGTGATCTGATATCTGAAGCAGCGCTTGCTATAGAAATGGGCTGTGATGTGGAGGACATTGCTTTAACCATCCATCCACACCCAACTTTATCAGAAACGATAGCTCAGGCTGCAGAAATTTTTGAAGGAACTATTACTGATTTGTATTTGCCAAAGAAAAAAAAGTGAAATCTTAACAAAAATTGGGTGTCATTCCCGCTTTCGCGAGAATGACACCCAATTTATCAATTAGGGTTATAAGAACTCATTTTTCCTAATATATATCCTGATGTATAAATATGCCCGGATCCACTCCCCGCCTTCGCGGGATGACAGTTTTGCATATTTTAAAATTGTCATGTACTAAGTGGATTTTCCATTCTTTTCAAAAAATCTTGCAGATGTTCTTTATCGCTTTCACTTCTTAAATATTCTTGAAGACGTATTATTTCTTTTTGATATTGGGTTGTTTGCAATACGCCTCGCATCAATTCAAAACGTAAATACACACAATAAGTATTTAATACGTCTGTTTCGCAGTAGTTTCGTATGGATTGAATATGGCCTTCACGATAGGCTTCCCAAACCTTGGACCCATCCATACCCATTTTTCCTGGAAAACCTAACATAGAAGAAATTTCATCCAGAGGAGCAAAAGCTCTATTCTGATAACCTGCTAAAACATCCATTAAATCCAAATGGCGATAGTGAAAACGACTCAAATAATTATTGTAACGAAACCCTTGTACTGAATCGCCATTTTCCCAATAAGTAGGGGCAGTAATGCTGTGGAAAAGAGAGCGGTAATGGAGAACGGGTAAGTCAAACCCGCATCCATTCCAGCTAACCAGTATAGGGGTATACTTATCAATCCCATTAAAGAAACGTTGAATTAAGTCTTTTTCCGCAGAGTGTTCATCGCCAATAGATAAAACTCTTAACTGACCGGGGCTACTGATTACTAAGGAAATAGCAACAATTTTTTGTAAATAATGCGGTAAAAATTCATTACCTACCTTGGCTCTTCTTAAGGCACAAAGTGCGCTTACAGTGTCTTGTTCAGAAAGCCCCTCTAAGGAATAGAGTTTTTGTCCTGTTTCAATGTCAGGTACCGTTTCAATATCAAAAACCAATACTGTCATGGGTTGCTCAAATTTTTATATCAAGGCTAACATAAGAATGGCCTTCGGGCAAAATCACCCGCTCTAAAACCTCGCGTCGAACTTGAAGAAAATGGGTCTGGCGCCGGAATGCAAATAAACGCATATTTTAAAGATAAAGTGCGATCTTCCTTTAAGAAAGATAAAAATATATTTAATTTACCGCTAAATTTTGTTACTAATAGCCGAAGTGGAATCTTATAAAATAATCGGGAGTGGGAAGTGAAACGCATATCCGTTGCTTTAGCTTTTTTAATCATATCAGGTTGCGTTAGTCCTCCGCCTCGTAATGTAGATAACCTTTGTAGTATATTTAGGCAGTACCCGCAATGGTATAAAGATGCTAAAGATGTGGAGCGTCGTTGGCGGGTGCCTGTTGCAGTACAAATGTCGATTATTCACCAAGAATCAAAATTTAATGGCCGGGCTCAACCACAACGGACTAAGTTATTATGGATTATTCCATGGACAAGGCCCTCAACCGCTTATGGTTACTCGCAAGCCTTAAGTGGGACGTGGGCACAATACAAAAAAACGAATGGTCATTTATTTTCTGCACGCGATCGATTCGGTGATGGCGTGGACTTTATTGGATGGTACGCTAATATTGCCCATCAAAAAGCAGGTATCTCTCGCAGTGATGCTTACAATCTTTATCTTGCTTATCATGAGGGTGTGGGTGGATATCAACGCAAAACCTATTTGCGTAAGAAGTGGCTTTTGGGGGTTGCGCATAAGGTAAGTGCCCGCGCACAATTATATCAGGGGCAATTAAATAAATGTAAAGGCGAATTTTCCTCTTCTTGGTTTAAGTTATGGTAAAGTACCTTGAATAGGAACGAATTTTTTATTGGAGTCGTTAATGCGATTGATGTTATTAGGTGGTCCTGGGGCTGGTAAAGGCACGCAGGCATTATTATTAATTAAGCATTTTAATATCCCGCAAATTTCAACGGGAGATATGCTAAGAAGTGCGGTGGCCGCAGGGACTCCTTTAGGCCTGAGTGCGAAAAAAATCATGGAATCCGGTCAATTAGTACCTGACGATATTATCATAGCACTGGTTAAAGAGCGTCTACAGCAGGACGATTGTAAAAACGGTTTCTTACTGGATGGTTTTCCAAGAACAATTGTTCAAGCTGAAGCATTACGTAAAGAAAATATTTTCCTGGATCATGTTATTGAAATCAGTGTTGATGATGCAGAAATTATTAAACGCATTTGTGGGAGAAGAACACATCCCGCCTCGGGGCGCATCTATCATGTGGAATATAATCCTCCTCAACAAGAGGGGTTGGATGATGTAACAGGGGAGCCTTTAATCATCAGAGAAGATGATAAAGAGGAAATTATTCGTAAACGTTTGGATGTTTATCATCAGCAGACAGAGCCTTTAGTAAATTACTATCGCGAATGGTCTAACAAAAATGATCCCCACTCACCTGCTTTTCATCGTGTTAAGGGAATAGGGACTGTGGATGAAATTTTTCATGGTATTTTAGCTGCGATAGAACATTAGGGAGCATTCAATGACAGGGAATATTCGAGCGGTTAAAAGTGAACATTTTGAATCGTTAATAAATGACAACAAGATAGTCCTTGTTGATTTTTGGGCAGCTTGGTGTGCGCCTTGTAAACAATTTGCTCAGGTATATGAAAAAACGGCACAACAGTACCCGGATATAGTTTTTTCCAAAATTAATATCGGGGAAGAACCGGACTTAGCCGAAGTCTTTCAAATTCGCTCGATTCCCCATTTAATGATATTTAAAGAAGGGATTGCCATTTATTCAGAGCCAGGCAGCATGCCAGAATCAACACTTATAGAGTTGGTAGAGCAAGCCAAGGTGGTTGATATCAGTAAGATTAAAGAAGAGTTGGAAAAAGAAAAATAGTCAGGACTTAAGCAAAACGTCGATCTCTTCGTTAAAGAATGATTTTTAATTCAGTCATTTAGTTAATCTAAACTCCCTCATGAAAATCATTTTTGCCTTGACCTCAACGTTTTTCGTAAGTCCTGGTAGTCTTCCAGCGATAGCAACCTAGTAATCCGATCCGCGCATACCGAGCCGTGCACATAAGTAAGCGGAAATTTTTGGTTGGTGCGCCACGTGAGTAAGCGCAGAAACCAAAGATCTCTGTTTCCTTACGGTCGTGACTCTGTTTGATTAATGTATTCTTTCAACCTCTTAACCACCTCAAAATCTAACCCTAACCCTAATTTCGTTCTCCTCATTAAAATATCTTCCGCAGTAATCGCCCACTCTTCGCGTATTAAAAAATCAATTTCCGTTTGATAGAGGGTGGGACAAAAAAGGACTCCCAAATCTTCTAAAGAATGCTTTCCCGCTAATAACTCTTCCAGCCGAGAACCATAGGTAGTGACATAGCGATTAAAAGTTTCTTCATCTAACCAATAATACTTTTGCCGGGCATAATGTTTGTATTCCTCTAGTTCCATATTTTGATAACATGCACCCGGTAACAATACTTTATGTGTGCAAGATTTCTTTAATGAGGGAAAAACGGATCCCAGTTCGTTTATAACTTTTTCTGCTACTTGACGATAAGTGGTAATCTTACCACTATAAATCGTAACTGTTGGGGCAGGAGCATCCGTATAGTGATATGCATAGTCACGGCTAATATTTTTTAAGGCGCGACTATCTTCTGCCAGAAGAGGGCGTACTCCGCTATAGGTGTACACAATGTCATTTTTCTTTATTTTTTTGTGAAAATACGTATTAACAATAGAACATAAGTAGTTGACTTCCTCAGGATCTATAGCTATGTCGATTAACGGCTTGTTAAAAGCCACGTCTGTTGTGCCTATTAGAGTAAAACCGTGGTAAGGGATAATGAAAACTACCCGTTTATCTTTATGTTGTAATAAATAAGCATGGTTCCCTTCATATAATTTATGTACTACCAGGTGGCTCCCCTTTACCAGCGTTAATTTATGTTTAATCGGAATTTTCATTAATTGGTTTATTTGTTCCATCCATGGACCACTAGCATTAATAATGCTTTTGGCTTTGATTTGATAAGTATCTCCTTGCTTTGGCTTCAGAGTTAATATCCAATAGTTGTTTCTTGCTTCTGTTTTAATCAATTCTGTTCTGGTAGCAATTTTTGCATGATGTTGTTTGGCTTGCAGTGCATTAGCGATTGTTAAACGGGCATCATCTGTAGAAGCATCATAATAAAGAAAGCCTTTTTTGAATTCTTCCTCAAGAGAATGAAAACATGCTTCATTTTTCTTTCTACTGAGCGATTTGCTTTTGGGGAGTTTGTTGTTGCCGCTGAGGTGATCATAAAAAAATAAACCTAAACGAATGAGCCATCGTGGCCGCATTTTTTTAATATAGGGGATAACTAAAGGAAGAGGTTTTACTATATGAGGGGCTATTTCCAAGAGAACTTGTCTTTCTTCTAAGGCTTTTTTAACAAGACCAAAATCATAGAGCTCTAAATAACGCAGCCCTCCATGGATCAATTTCGTACTACTTGAGGATGTTTGAGACGCCAAGTCGTCTTTTTCACAAAGAAAAACTTTAAGACCTCTTAAAGCCGCATCAGCTGCACAACCACATCCGTTGATGCCGCCACCAATAATAGCGACGTCGTAAACATCCATAGTTATCTTTTAGTTCCAAAGAATTCTTGATTATAATCATTTGATTAACGTTTGCAATTTGTTGAATAGGTAAGCTGGAATTAAGCGCGGGGCGTTGCAATTTTGATCGACAGAATACCAATCGCTGTTGGTTGATTAAAATAAATCCCCTACCTAAAACATTTCAAATGAAGTATTCCGGCATATTAAAAAGGAACTTTATGCACTTTATATTAGCTATTGATCAAGGGACAAGTAGCACACGAGCAATTATCTATACTACTAGTGGAAAAATGATTGCAACCAGTCAATATCCTGTTCTTTCTAAATATCCCTATCCTGGCTGGGTAGAACAAAATCCGGAAGAAATTTGGGAAAAAACATTGCGCGCAATTAAGGAAGTTATAGCAAAAGTAGAGGTAAAAAAATTAATTGCTTGTGGGGTAACTAATCAGCGGGAAACAACTGTCATTTGGAATAAAGAAACAGGGGAATGTCTTTATCCAGCTATTGTTTGGCAAGATAGGCGTACGCATGTTTTTTGCGAAACACTCCTTGCGGACACTGCAGTTTTTCAAAATAAAACAGGATTACTGCCGGATCCTTACTTTTCTGCGAGTAAACTACAGTGGTTATTAAATAATGTAGAGCCAGCGAGAGAGTTGGCAAAACAAGGCAAATTAGCTTTTGGCACCATAGATACTTTTCTCATTTGGAGATTGACAGGAGGGAAGTCACATGTAACTGATATAACAAATGCTTCACGGACATTGTTATTTAACATTAATGATTGCCATTGGGACGAAGAGCTTTTACAGATTTTTAAAATCCCGGCCTCCATTCTCCCAAAGGTCCATCGCTGTGATGCAAATTTTGGCACGATAGAAAAAACATTGTTTGGTAAATCTATTCCAATAACCGGCGTGGCTGGTGATCAGCAGGCTGCCTTAGTAGGGCAAAGAGGTTTTCAAATAGGAAGTATTAAAGCAACTTTTGGTACCGGTGGTTTTCTATTGTTAAACACAGGAAACAAACCTTCACACTCTCGGTATAGATTACTTACTACAATTGCCTATCAAATAAAAGAAGAATTGGCATATGGTATAGAGGGTAGCTTATACCATGCCGGCACAACGGTTAAATGGCTAAGAGATGAGCTAAAAATTATCAATCTGGCTAGTGACACAGAATCCCTGGCAAGAAGCTTATCCAGTAACGAAGGTGTTTACTTAGTCCCTTCGTTTACCGGTTTAGGTGCGCCCTATTGGACAAATACACCTGGGGCACTTATTTGTGGTTTGTCGCGCAATAGTAATCGTGCTCATTTTGCCAGGGCAGCCTTAGAAAGCGTATGTTATCTCACTCGAGAAGTGTTAGCTTGTATGAAAGATGATACTGAACTCGATTTTTCTATACTACGTGTGGATGGGGGGATGGCAGCCAACGATTGGTTTTTACAATTCTTAGCCTCACAAAGTAATTTACAGATTCAACGACCCCATGATATTGAAACTACTGCACAGGGAGCTGCTATTTTAGCCGCCCTGGGTTGTGGGGAAATCTCTTCTATTCAGAAGCTGCAAGAAGAATGGACTTTCGAAAAGGCTTTTTTTCCTGAAGAGGATAAAAATAGGATTGAGAGAGATTACCAGGGATGGAAAACAGCGTTAAGTAAAGTTTTATAAAATTTTTCTTAGTACACCCCAATTTTTGTCATTTACTAAGAAAATTTTTAAAAACAGCTTGACCCTATTGTTGCTATATACCTTACCTTTGTTTTTAAGGAGGGGACACAATGACTCAATGGTTCGTAAAAGATTTAAGTAAGTTAACTGGCGTTTCGGTGCAAACGTTACACCATTATGATCGCATAAAGTTACTACAACCGTCTTTAAGACTGTCCAATGGTTATCGTGTCTACTCTGAAAAGGATTTATTGAAATTGCAGCAGATCATTGCTTTGAAGTTTTTTGGTTTTGAATTATCAAAAATTAAAGCCTTGCTTTTTGAGGGAAGTAATGCCATTCAACACTTTGGAAACCAAGCTCAAGTGTTGGAGCAAAAGGCAAATGCTTTACTTCAAGGGGCGAAAACCTTACGTAGTATTATTGATTCTGTTGACGATGAGCAATCTATCCCTTGGGAAACAATTATTCATTTAATAGAGGTATATAACATGACAGAAAAATTGGAACATAGCTGGGTTGCAGAAATTTTCACTCCAACTGAATTAAAACAATATGCAGAATTCGAAAAGGAGTTAAAGAAAAATTCAACACCTGAACAAAAAGTGGCATTTGAAAAAACTTGGTTAGATCTAGTCGAAGAGATTAAAGCTAACCTTGATGAAGATCCTTGTTCATCTGTAGGTATTCGTTTAGGCAAGAAAACCATGGAATGGGTTAATGGAGTTTATGGAAAAAAATATGCTCACCTCAGAACAAAAAAGTTTGAGCAGGGTTTTGGGGAAGGGAAAGGTCTCGAGGAAGTGGGGTTAACGCCTGAAGTAGTATCTTGGATGGATAAAGCAATGGATGCGTATTGGCGTGATAGAATTTATGGCATTCTTTCGCAAGTAGGAAAAGCTCCTGCATCAATCGTTTTAAAGCTTTGGAATGAAGTTTTAGACGATATGTATGGAGAGGAGAGTGCGCGTAAAAAAGAACTATATGAAGTAGTTTTTAAGGATGAAAAAATCAGTGCGGAAGCAAAGATCTGGTTGAGAAGTCTTTAAGTTTGGCAGAACATACCAACTGAAAGCAGTTTTGGTGGTTGGGCCGGTGGGCCCAACCTGCGTTCCTACATATGGCACAAAGACTTATTATCATAAAACTCAATACGTGGGTTATCTTTAAAATGAATTTGCATTGCATAATCGCTAAGTAAGGAAGTCCCAATAATCATTGCGGGGGTGGCTCCTTGTGCTTTTCTTTCGTGGTGGTTTCTCAAAGCTGTCGGGTGAGCGGGAGGTAACCCTTTCGTGAAAACTAACCTTACATAACCTTCATCACAGCCAGCGCGATTGAGGTATGTTTTGGGATCTAACTTTAAAAAACTTACCTGATTTGTTTTTGCGTTTTCAAAACCTATTTGAACGGTAGGAAAGGCTGAAAAATTGACGTCTTTTTTTATTATGCAATAATTTTCATTCCAAAATTTTTCATCCAACTTGTCATTAGCGGCACCCGCATGTTGAAAAATATATTGGTGTAAAGGTGTAAATAATTCAGGATCTAAAACAATAAATCCTCCTGTACCCGTATCTATAATAGCGCCTTCAAATTTATCAGCCGTTTTTATGATAGGCTTTCCCTGTTTATCATAAAAGCCGGAAGTATGAATTTCATAGAACTTGCTTGGGACTCTGGTACTCACGAGCATGGGAGGTTCTTTCATTTTATAAGAGCCTATATGTAAAGCGCTTTTTCCTTTATCAGCACATAATATGAAAGTCAGATCAGAAAATTTGTTAAAATTTTCCGTTACCTGTAATAAAAATGGAACAAAATCCACTTGATCTTCACGCAAATTATAGTGAATTAGTCCCATAATACTGGAGGGCTGGGTACTATCTTTTAAGACAAAAACTTTCATTTTGGTTTGCCCCTTACCTTCTGCTCCAAAGGTGAGGGGGGTCAAAAACTCGAGTGCTTTATCATTGGCAGAGCCGTAGGTAAGGTTAATAGTTTTTTTGGTTTCACCTTGTTGCAAAGCATCGGGATTCACAGAGCCTTTGGTAATTTCATTCTTGCAAGTAGGACAAATTTCGGGACTTCCAACAAAAACCAAACTTGAACTTCCGGTGTCTATGATAGCTTCAATGGGCTGGGCGTTGGTTTTACCAACATGAATAGGTGTTGTGTAGACACCAAGCTCCGCATAGTAGGAGAGAGGAAGGGTAATTTTATCTTCTAAAGTCGTGGTAGCTGCAAAGCTATTAATACAAATAAAAAAAATTGAAAAACTTTTAAAAAGCATTATACCTCCCTGTACGATTAATTTATCGATCTAACGAGCGTGCGGATGGCTCAGGGTGCGGCTCAGAAATTGTTTTCCTGATTTCCATCGCAGCCTTATACCATTCTGAGCTGGTAATGTTAGCAGCCGACAGTTGTTTGCCCTTGAATCCCTCAAAAATTTCTTGAGCCGCTCTCTCTTTTGCTTCTTTATTATCCGGGGTAGCAGGTTGTTTAAGATTCACCGCGGATTCGGTTATCATTAAGCCAGTCGTTTTCAAGTGAGCAATATATTGTTCAGCGATTTTAGCAACAAAAGGGTCTCTTGTGTTGATTTTTACTTCCGTACCCTTACTTAAAACATTATCAATCATATTAATGATAGTGCCCGCTAAGCGTTGTTGATATTTAGCCGGAGGTTCGTCTGGTTTTTGTTTAGCACCACTTTCTGTTAAAACTGCTCTAGGAATATCATCTTTATAACTAAAAATATATTTATGACCAGTCGGTGCTTCAACTCGGAGCCCTTTTTCACAGAAGTCCTCTAATTCAGGTTCGGTTAAAGTAGTAGCATTTACTGTAAGAATTATTTCGTTTTCATGATCCGCATCAGGGTTAAGATGCTCATTATGGTATTCTCTAGATATGCTTCTTTGTAATAAAGCGTAAATTCGCATAGAAGACATCTTTGGCACAGGCTGGTCAACTGGTGGTGTCTCAATACGAGCATCTTCAGCAGGTTTTGCTTTTCCTTTAGGTGCTTCGGCCCTGGCACGTTCCTCTTCCTCTGCTGCCCTTAGAGCATCTGCTTCTTGTTTTTCTTTTTGTTGTTGTAACAATTTGAGCTGAGCTTCCCATTCTGCATGAATTTGTTGGTATTTTCTTAAATAGTCTGTAAAAGTTTCATTGGTAAAGGTTGGATCTACTTTATCCCATTGCTGATTAAGCTTTGTAACTCGTGCGTCAAATTTTGTAATTTTTTCATGAAGTAATTCCAGAACACCAAATTCAGGTTTATTCTTTATATTTGCTGCCTTTTCTAAAGTTTCAGCAAATCCTTGCAAAAGATTTTCCATTAAAGCCTGTTTGTTATGCAAAGCGTCTTGATTTAGGGCTGTCAATTGTTGGTGTAAATCTTGATTTCGGGCGAGTAAGTCTTGGTTTGCATGCTTTTCTCTTAAACGCTCTTGATCAAGTACCTCAAGGGTTCCTCTAAGTTCTGTTAATGAGTCAGAAAGCCAGGAAGCTTCGGCTTTTTGTTCCCTTAGCGCAACCTCTAATTGCTCTCTTTCTTCAGCTGAAGAGTCTCTCAATGTATGCAATTGATCTTGTAAGCCTTGATTTTGAGTAAGTAAGTCAGCGATTCTTTCTTCTTGTAACTTGAGCAATGCGGCTTGTTCATCAATGGTTGTTTGCTGTTGTAGTAGGGATTGCTGTAGATCTAAAACGCTCTGTTCAGCAATTGCTAACTTTTCCTGTAATTCAGTGCGCTCTCTGACTTGATCAGCTTGTAAGCCTTCGATTGTTCGTTGGTACTTTTCTATTTCCCTGGTTAATTCAGCTTCGTGACGTTCTTTGAGCGCGTCTAGTTGAGTAAGGAGATTAGCTGTTTCTTCTCGCTGTTCAAGTAACGCCCGAGTCGCATCACTCTGTTGTTTGCGTGATTGCGCAAGTTCATGAGTTAATTCAGTGATGCGTTGATTTTTACTTTCAAGAAGGGCTGATTGGGTTTCTACTCTTGCTTGTAAAGTTTCAACCGTACTTCTTGTATCTGCCAATTCTTGGCGTAAAGAATCCACTTCCTCTTGATGACTAGCCATAAGCTCAGCAGTTTGGCGCTCGGCTTCTCTTCTCACTGCGGCAAGATCTACCTGGCGCTGTGTTTCTAAGTGTGCCAGTTCTTGCTGCTTGGCGCGGGTTTCTGCTTGTGCGGCAGCAAGTTCTTCTTGTGTAGATGCTTGAAGGGAAGCTGCTGACTCCAGTTGTGCTCTTAGCGCTTCAATTTGCTCGAGACTCTCAGTATTACCTTGTATGCTAGCGTCTAAACGTTGTTGTAAAGAGGTGACTTGTTCTTGTTTTTCATCCAAGGCAGCTCTAAGAGGGGTAAGGGTTTCTTGATGCCGTGTTTCTAATCGTTGTAATGCTTCAGCACTGTTTCTTTCGGCTTCTTGCAGCCTTGTTTGCAATTCGGCTTGCAAGGCTTCCAAGTCTGCTTGTAACTGTTGTCTTTCCGCTTCCGTAGTAGCATTTTGAACAGCCAGTTCTTCTACTCTACTGGCGTGTTCTGCATTTAAAGAGGCGATTTCAGTCTCTTTGGCGCGTTGCGCACTGGCTAATTCTTCCTGGCGCTGCGCTTCTAACCGTTCGAGTTCTTGCTGCTTGGCGCGGGTTTCTGCTTGTGCGGCTTCAAGTTCTCCTCGTGTAGTAGCTTGAAGAGAAGATGCTGCATCGAGTTGTGCGCTTAATTGCTCTATTTGAGCTTGTTTAGCAGCATTATCCCTCAGGCTCGCATCTAAACGTTGTTGTAAAGAACTGACTTGTTCTTGCTTTTCATCCAAAGCAGCTCTAAGAGGGGTAAGGGTTTCTTGATGCTGAGCTTCTAATCGTTGTAATGCTTCAGCACTGTTTCTTTCGGCTTCTTGCAGCCTTGTTTGCAATTCGGCTTGCAAGGCTTCCAAGTCTGCTTGTAACTGTTGTCTTTCCGCTTCCGTAGTGGCCTGTTGGGTAGCGAGCTCTTCTACGCGGGCGGCATGGCCTGCATTTAAAGAGGCAATTTCATCCTCTTTGGCGCGTTGCGCACTGGTTAATTCTTCCTGGCGCTGCGCTTCTAACCGTTCGAGTTCTTGCTGCTTGGCGCGGGTTTCTGCTTGTGCGGCTTCAAGTTCTCCTCGTGTAGTAGCTTGAAGAGAAGATGCTGCATCGAGTTGTGCGCTTAATTGCTCTATTTGAGCTTGTTTAGCAGCATTATCCCTCAGGCTCGCATCTAAACGTTGTTGTAAAGAACTGACTTGTTCTTGCTTTTCATCCAAGGCAGCTCTAAGAGGGGTAAGGGTTTCTTGATGCTGAGCTTCTAATCGTTGTAATGCTTCAGCACTGTTTCTTTCGGCTTCTTGCAGCCTTGTTTGCAATTCGGCTTGCAAGGCTTCCAAGTCTGCTTGTAACTGTTGTCTTTCCGCTTCCGTAGTGGCTTGTTGGGCAGCGAGCTCTTCTACGCGGGCGGCATGATCTGCATTTAAAGAGGCAATTTCATCCTCTTTGGCGCGTTGCGCACTGGCCAAATCTTCTCGGCGTTTTGTTTCTAATCGTACCAGCTCTTCTTGTTTAGCGCGGGTTTCTGCTTGTGCGGCAGCAAGTTCTTCTTGTGTAGATGCTTGAAGGGAAGCTGTTGATTCCAGTTGTGCTCTTAGCGCTTCAATTTGCTCGAGACTCTCAGTATTACCTTGTATGCTAGCGTCTAAACGTTGTTGTAAAGAGGTGACTTGTTCTTGCTTTTCATCCAAGGCAGCTCTAAGAGGGGTAAGGGTTTCTTGATGCCGTGTTTCTAATCGTTGTATTGTTTCAGTATTGTTTCTTTCTGCTTCATCAAGGCTTCTTCGCAGTTCGACTTGTAAGGCGTCTAAAGCTTTTTGTAACTGGCGTTTTTCTGTTTCCGTAGTGGCTTGTTGGGCAGCGAGTTCTTCTACTCGGCTGGTATGGTCTGCATTTAAAGAGGCGATTTCATCCTCTTTGGCGCGTTGCGCACTGGCCAAATCTTCTCGGCGTTTTGTTTCTAATCGTACCAGCTCTTCTTGTTTAGCGCGGATTTCTGCTTGTGCGGCAGCAAGTTCTTCTTGTGTAGATGCTTGAAGGGAAGCTGTTGACTCCAGTTGTGCTCTTAGCGCTTCAATTTGCTCGAGACTCTCAGTATTACCTTGTATGCTAGCGTCTAAACGTTGTTGTAAAGAGGTGACTTGTTCTTGTTTTTCATCCAAGGCAGCTCTAAGAGGGGTAAGGGTTTCTTGATGCCGTGTTTCTAATCGTTGTATTGTTTCAGTATTGTTTCTTTCTGCTTCATCAAGGCTTCTTCGCAGTTCGACTTGTAAGGCGTCTAAAGCTTTTTGTAACCGGCGTTTTTCTGTTTCCGTAGTGGCTTGTTGGGCAGCGAGTTCTTCTACTCGGCTGGCATGGTCTGCATTTAAAGAGGCAATTTCATCCTCTTTGGCGCGTTGCGCACTGGCCAAATCCTCTCGGCGTTTTGTTTCTAATCGTACCAGCTCTTCTTGTTTAGCGCGGGTTTCTGCTTGTGCGGCAGCAAGTTCTTCTTGTGTAGATGCTTGAAGGGAGGCTGCTGACTCCAGTTGTGCTCTTAATTCTGCAATGCGAGCTTCTTTTGCCATAAGCTCGTCGCTAGTAGATCTTAGGGAACTTTGTAATTCACTAATTTGCTGCTTGGTGGTTCGTAGCTCGGCTTCAATAGGTGCTATTCTTTCTTCATATTCCGCACGAAGAGATTCCAGTGCCTGGCTAGCTTCACTTTTAAGCTTAGCTACTTCTTTTGCTTGTTCCCTTTGTAATGTTTCAAGGGCTGATTGCTGCTCTTCTAATTTTGCCCTGGCAGTGGTGAGCTCACTTTCTGTCGCTGATAATTTAAGTTGTGCTGATTGTGCAGCATGAGAAACCGTGTCAAAGCGGGCATGCTGAATTTTAATTTGCTCTTTTTGCTCCGCTAACAATTGCTCCAATCTGCTTATTTCGCCACGAGAGGAAGCTAAATTAGATTGTTCCGCTTCCAACGCATTACGGTGCTCCGCTTTTAATTGCTCTATCAGCGTAGTATGGGTATCTCTAACATGAGATAATTCTTCTTTATGCGTTTGGGTTAGCCTTTGGGCTTCGGTGACTAACGCTGCATTTTGTTGTTCGGCTCTAGTCAACGCATCACGGGTGGAGGCTAATGCTTCTTCTGCACTATGTGTCCTCGCAGTTTGAATTTTTATTGATGCAGTCGCTTCATCTAGTTGCGTCTGTAATAATTCTATTTGTCGTTTAGCCAGGGTTAGGGAGGAATCCATCTCGGAATTAGCCTGAATTAACTGGGCTACCCTACTTTCTAGTTGTTCATTTATTTGTTTAGAAGCAGCATACTGGCTGGCTAATTTAACGGCTTCATGTTCAGCGGTTTCAGTATGTTCCAGCTGTCTTTGTAATCTTTTAGCTAATTCTTCTTTTTCTTTTTCTACTCCTTGTAATCCCTCAATACGCTGCAGTAATTCGGTTTGTTGTTTCTGAAAGCCACTAATTTGCGATCGTAGTTTTACTGCGTCGGCTTCACTGCTTGCTAAATTTAACCGTAGCTCTGCAATTTGCGCTAACAGTTGGGAATTTTGTTCATCGCCTTGGCTAACTTTAGTTTGTAATCTACCGATCATTGCCGCATGGGCTTCATTTTCCTTAATAAGCGCAGCTTTTGCTCTTTCTAACTCTGCATTGGCGTCTTTAAGTAGGGTTAATTGCTGTATTTTCCCTTCTAGAAGGCTAACTTTCACTGCATGGTCTGAACGCGTCCTCGCTAACTCATCTTGCGCACCTTTAGCCTGGGCATTTGCTTCTTCCAATTCTGCTTGCGCTTTTTTATAGGCAATTCTAAGACGTTCCGCTTCTACTTGATGCGTTTGTAGTTGAGGATGAACTTTACCAAGTTCTAATTCCAGAGATTTTACTTGCTCGGTTAGTTGAACTATACGTTCGTGAAGTGTGCCTACACTTTGTTTTGCAAAGGCTTTCAATAGAGCGGGAAAATCGTGTTGTTGAATGGCCACTTGCTTTAAAATTTCAGGCATTACCAGTTCAAGGTTTACCTTGGCATGCTCGACCCGGGAAGCTTTAGGTGTAACTTCTTCTAAAAGACGGGTGAAGAATTGTTTAGCAACATTATCTTCCTGTATACCATCTTTTAAGGTAACTAGCATTCCTTGTATGTAAGGTAATGCTATTGCATCATTTTGTAATAAAGCGCGTAAAGCAGCGTGATTGTTTTCCTCTTTAGCTTGCTCTGTTAACCAGCGTTGGTTAACTAATAAAGCGATAACCCGCGCTTGTTGCTCGGTAGGAGTTGCCCGAGTGTGATCAGAGGAAATACTGTCCAAAGTCATGCGCAAGACTTTTATCTTTTCATCAAAAATACCGGGGGCGTTCAAATAATTTGCAAGAGGATTTACAGGATGCGGATTGCTAAATAAGTCAACGAGAACTTCAGAGGCCTCTTCTCCACACTGGGTTCGAATAGCAGATAATAGTTTTTCTAACCGTCCAAATTGTTTTTGCTCTAATAAATAGTTACAAAGGTTTTTTCCCTTCTCATCCGTTTGTTTGTACAAAGTGCTCCATTGCTCAGAAGTAAAGCCGGTTGCTTCGGCTAGACGTAATAAGCGATCAAGACCTTCGTAGTTTGAATGTGCCGCCGTAATTAAAGCAGGGAAGGCATTAGTACCCTTTGGTGCAGTCAATAAAAAAGAATGCGCATCTTTAGGGCTTGCTTCGAGCTCTTTCCATGCAATAGCAGTATTGGTTTTACCATCTTTTAAAAAATTATGGTAAGCAGTTACATCGTCCGGTAAAAAAGGCATGTTAATTATTGAATGGGCAGTCATTGGATTTTTAGAATGGACTGCATTGTAAGCACTTAGCATTGAGCTGAAAAGCTTTTCATTACCAAAAATAGAAGATAAATGCATCGCTTGGGCAATTTGCTCATCATACACATTACTACGAGGTAAGTATTTTAAAATTAAATCCAGTTGCTCACTATTATTATTGCGAATAGCAATATGGAATGCATTAGTTGCCCATTTAATATGAGGTTGGTTCTCCCTGGGCCCATATTCCTTCATCATTAAAGCAAAAATATCTTCTTCTTTCATCCCCGCTTTAGTAAGGGCTTCTACTATTCCCCTGGCAGTATCAGTGAATCCTCTTTCCAGAGCAAAATGAAGCAATCCTTGTTCTGCTACTTGTGCAACAAAATGCGGATTTTCCACCTGGACTTGTTCCAATAAAACATTTGCCAAGCGGTTTTGCCCTTTGGCAATCATGTCTTTTAATAAGTTATAAAGAGGACCGCCTGGTATAAATTTGTCAACAAATTTTTGAGGGCTAACAGCTTTCCTTAAAATAGCCTCGGCTTTATCTTTTTCCGCGTCAGTTGAGGGTAGTGTTGCAATAATTTCTAATTCGCTAAGGACGCCATTTTTTTCTAATAAGCTTCCTAAGGAAACTTCCTCAGAATGTGCATGTTTCTCTAAAACGGTAGTAAGGAGGTCGGTATCTTTTAAAGATTGTAAATAATCAGGATCTAATAATTTTTGATAATCTCTTATACATTTTTGGGCTAAATCTAAATTGGCACTCAGTTCTTCCTTGGTTAAGCCTTCGCCGGTAGCTACTGCGGTGTGGACACCGTGTAATACTTTAGCAATATTCGCTTGAATTTGCGTTTTAAGATCCGATTCGACAGGATTAGTACTGCATTTTCTTTGTAATTCAACTAAATGCCTGTAAAGATGTAAAGGTTCCCCTTCGCGCTGATTAGAGGGAATGTACATAACTGCACGTGGATTACTGTATACTTCGGGAGGGACAACTTCTTGGACATCAATTGTGTCACCCCGTCCACAAGCGAAAAATTCATTAAATTTCTCCGCATTTATAATTTTTAAGCCCTGCGGTACACCCTGGTCCACCTCAAGCACATCAGGAACAATATAATCATTAACCGCACGTCCTTTAACGAGTTCAAAATAGGCTTGACGATTGCAAATCCCAAAAGTCATTGCGGTGAGAGCCCAATTATCCATACGCGGATCGCTATTATCCAAGATTGTATCAATTCCTAGCATACCGGGCGGTAGACTTATATTACGACGATCGGTTCCCAAGACTAAATTAGGGGCAATATAAGCAAGCGTGCCATTCCGTGCACCATGAAGTACCTGTAAGTGCGGGTTAATTCCATAAAAAATATCCACGCCCACTTTTTTTACGAATCGACCTTGCGCATCTGTTACTTCCTCACCTTGTTTTTTTGCAGGCAAATCTTTGCCAAAGATTTGTTGAAAAATCTTTTCAACATCTGCTTCACCTGCATCGGGCGCAGTATATTTTTGTTGAAAGCCACCAGTTGCCCAGTCAATAAATGTTACTTCGCTGCCATTGTAGAGAAAATTTTCCGGTTTAATATCATTATGGGCAAAGCCTAGTCCCGCGAATCTTTGGGTTTCTTTGACGATAGCTTTTGCTAAACGCAGCCTGGATTCCAAGTCCGTTTCCAGGTTCGCAGAGGGTCGTTGAAGAGGATTATGATAGGCAATACTATCTTTTCTAAATTTAACTAATTGACGATTGGCAATATCCGCATATGTATCGCCTTGCGCTCTATCCATTAGTATCTGATACTCATGCACCGGGCCTGTACCGGTAAAAAGCTGTCCTTTCGGTTTCTCTTTTCCGGGTGTTATCCAATATTGCGTAGTTTGGGCTTTTCCACTCGCGGACTGTGCAGCAGAAAGGTTTTGCATGATATCACTTTCAATCCGATAAAGTGGATCATCACGAGCCGTTATAGGGCGTGTTCTTAAATCTTCTCTTGCTTTTTCTTGGAAGGTGGGGTCGGCAACGGGTACATATCCTTTCTTGATGACTTGATTTAATCCAGATAATAAAGCCTCAACTTCCTTAACCGAACCATATTGGCCCACACCTAATAAACGGTTATGGGTAAAAAAGCGCTTTTGCTCTTTGCCAGCGCCAATATAGGCTTCTTCCAGTCCAGCAAAAGGCGCCACAATCCCCCGGCTACCGCCATATGAAAAAATAAATTCGGCATTACCTTTTGGCTTAATAAGCGAGTAAGGTAAAGTCTTATCTCCCAAATCAAGCATAACCTGCATTTCTCTTCCATCTTTGTGTGTACAAGTAACCGTGATTGGGCTCTTTTTTGAATGCGTGATTTTAAATTGAAAATCGCTAAAATCTTGCGTTCCTAATTGTTGAGCAACTTGGCTTATCGCCTTAAAATAGGTATTTTTTTCATCATCCGTCAAAACGGGCTTGCCCGAATGAATGCGAGAACTTAAAGTAACAAAGTCTCTTGCCATTTCTGTAATGTCATTTTCAATTCTTGGCAAATCGCTTTCACTGAGGCCAAGTGTTGGTAACATGGCATGGTATTCTTCTAAAAAAAGAGTTGTTAAAGCGTGAATTTTCTTATCGTCACTTTGATCTGATTCAAAGATAGTATGTAAGAGAGCTAATTTTTCTTGCCGCTCTTGCGTGCTAGATTGCAATATTAATGCTTTGTTAAAAATTACTCTTAAATCGGGAGGTATGTCGTCTAATCGGACCTGCGTCATTCGAGCCATGGTAGCGTCAATGGCTTCTGAAATCCCGGAGACTTTTACTGCTTCTTGGAATTTCCCTTGATCCATTAACTCAAGCGCAAAAGAAAGCTCTCTGGATAAAGGCTGAATATAGGGCGTTACCAAATTTATTTCGAGTAATTTTCGTAAAATTAATTCATCGCTTGCAGTGAGGCCTAACTGGGAAATATCTTCTACTTGATCCAAAAGTATTTGTTTTCTCGCTTCGATAAATTTTTGGCGGCAGGTTGTATCGCCATCGAAATCAATTTTTCTAGCAATTTCTTCGAGAGTCCTGCCCGTATACACTTTTTTCATAGGAGGCGGAGACTCATGAATAAGTCTAAGAACTATAGTATAAGCGGATTGATTAAACCCACCACTATGTAGGATAGTATCCAGTATGGTTTCCTCATCTACTGAGGGAGAACAAAATGTTATGGAAATGGGTCCGGAGGGATCCGTCTCGATAATTGGCTTGTCAAACTCATTTTTAATGGCTGTTCTTATAAGATCAGTAGCATTGGTGCGATAAGTTGATTTTGCAGTAAATTGTTTAGATGTTTTTAAATCACCTAAAGGAAAGATTTTTTCCCTAATGCTTGCGGAAACCGAAGAGCTTATTGAGCGAGGTGAACTGGGTGTATCGTCCGCGCTGGGAGAAGCTAACGCGTGCGCTGCTGCAGGTTTCCTTTGCTTTGGGGGAGAAAGAAGGTCAGCAGCAGGTGGAGGATCTACCCGCATTTTTTTTACCACCTCTAAAGCTATCTCAAGCTTACGTTCTACAGGGTTTAATTTTTTACCAGAGCCTACCGTTTCAACAGGTGCTACGGTATACATAGCACCATATTTAGCAATAGCCAATCGTTCTACGATGTGTCGATAAACCCAATTACCTAAGTCGCCTTGTTTGGTAAATAATTCAATATCGCGAATATTTCTACCCCAAAATAAGTCCAGGGCAATATTATCCTGACGCTTACTAATATATTCTTGCCGATCTTCTTGACCAAAACGTAAGGTATGGCAAAGCGTGCTGAAATCCTTTAAGGCTTGAATGGTGTCTGCATCATTCCAATCTTTAGCGGTGTTTACTTGCAATTTGTCAGCAACATTTTCAATGAGGGTTAGAAGTGTTTTACCCGCTGAGTTATGGTAATTAGCTAGACTATGAAAAATGCCAGATTGGTGTGTTTCTGGTAATTGTTCATTGAGATGACGTAAAAATTGACCATAATTAATAATTCCTTGCCGTCTATCAACAACTGAAGAAGTCTTATCAGCCTCTCTTTCCATAATAGCAAAAACGCCAAGTTCGGCTAATTGCTGACATTGTGAACGCAATTCCGAATCCTCGGTGGTGTCATAGGTTTGAACTGCTTGCTCAACCATATCTTTGATTTGAGCGCTCGTTAACGTAGCCAGTTGCTCTTCTTGTTCTGTTTTATTTAGTCCAAATAAAACATGAGCAAAGATTTGGGCTTGCCATTGTTTAATAACGGGAGGGGCATCACTAAGTGTTTCAGCAAGATGGGGCAGGTTTTTGAAATTCTCTGCAAATTGGATAATAAAATCAGGGGAAATGGCAATATGCTGTTCCCAATCCAATGTAGGATTCTCCGTTTTTATATCTTCTATTTGTTCAGCAATACCTTGAACTGTGGCGGCTCTTTTTTCTTTATATTCCTGGAGTAATTTATCGGCGTTGGTGTTTTCAGGAATACTCTCAGGCAATAGGGCTAGCTCTTTTGAAATTACTTCTTGCTGGGTAGTGAGATCCAGGAGGGCACTTTGGATCAAAGCCACCCTTAATGTCGATGCAGTTTCCGGAGAAAAATTTATTTGCTTTATACCTGCTATAAAATGCTTACAATATGTCATTTGAAAAATCCCAGGGAAGAGGTGGTATGCACCGACTTATGTAAATTTTAGCTGAGAATCCTTAAGTAATTATGAAGACATCTTCTTCATTGATAGTATGTGTGATGAAAAATGTCAACCTGTATGCGATTTGAGTAGTCAGATTTTTAATTCAATACCCGAATTCGGGGGGATAATGACAAAGTATAAAGCCGATAACTTAATCGATTGTGGCGAGGACATGAGCCGAAAAATAGCTAAAACTGCTAGTTACAGACAACCCCGTTATATAACTGTGGCACTTAGTACGCTATTTATTTTTTCTCTTTTTTGCAGTGCATTATTACTATTTATTATTCAGCCTGTCGTTGCCAAAATATTGCTTCCTATCTACGGCGGGACGCCGTCGGTTTGGACAATATGTATGTTGTTTTTCCAAACATTGTTATTGCTTTCTTATACTTACGTATGGTTTTTAAGTAAATGTAAAAATAAGGTGTGGCGTCTCATTCATATTGGATTAGTAGTGCTCAGTATGGTTTATCTACCTATTCATTTCATACCTGAGCGATTAAATTATCTTCCTGAGTTTTCTATATTAGCGGTTTTAATAAAACAAATAGGTATACCTTTATTTTTATTAGGCGCTTCTGCCCCTTTATTACAATTTATTTTTGTAAAAATTAAAAATAATCCCGGTGCAAATCCTTATTATTTATATACAGCTAGCAACGCAGGAAGTTTGCTTGCATTACTAAGTTATCCCTGGTTAATCGAACGTTTTTATACAGTGAGCCAACAATTTTATTTCTGGAACACAGTATATTTCATCTATCTGTTTTTATTATTGGTAATTTTTTTACTCCCTACACACATCCATTCTGTTATCAAGATAGAGCACGTCTCGATTAGTTTACGTCAGAAAATCAAGTGGATTTGGCTTAGTTTTCTCCCTTGTAGTTTGATGATGGGGGTAACCTTTTATATTAGTACGGATGTGGCGGCTAGTCCTTTATTCTGGGTGCTGCCTTTAAGTTTGTATTTGCTTTCTTTCATTATTACCTTTTCAAAAAAGCCGGTTCTACGCCATGAGTGGGTGGTTAGGAATAGTCTATTTTTTCTTATTTTTCCTCTAATTGGATTTGTGTATGGGGCTAACCAAATTATTGCCTGGCAAATTATTTTAGCCAACCTGGCGAGTTTTTTTATGATGGCTATGCTATGTCATGGAGAGCTGGTTAGAACGCGTCCCCAGCCAGAATCCTTAACTACTTTTTATTTCTGTCTGGCTTTAGGAGGTTTATTAGCGGGGTTGTTTAATGGGATTGTCGCCTCCTATTTATTTTCCAACGCGTATGAATACCCTTTGGTATTCTTATTATCCTTGTCGGCTATACCTATAAAAAAGCGAAATAATGAATGGGTAGGCGTATCGATTGCTTCCTTTCTAATAATCCTAAATTATTTCTTGGCTGATGTAGCTTTATTAAAATGGGTGGAAAATTATCATGTTTTAGAGCTGGTCGCACTGGCTGTTTTATTTATATGGGTACAAAGCAAGCGCAGCTTTTTAACAGGGATGACCCTTTTATTTATATTCATCTTTTTGCCTTGGTTTAAAAAGGGAGACTATTTAATTCAAGTACGTAATTTTTATGGAGTAAAACAAGTCATTCATAACGAAGGCACGCACATTTTAATGAGCCAATCCACGGCACATGGTTTTCAAGTGGTAAATCAGATATCGCAAGGGGATATTGCTTATTATGCTCCTCCCGCTATCGCCATCAAATGGTTACAAGAAAAAAATCCAAAAATAAAGGGCATTATTTTAGGTGTAGGAACTGGTTTAATGGCTTGCCAATTTCGGGCACAAGACAGTTTGTCTTTAGTAGAAGTAGATGAGCAGGTTCTTTCTATTGCACAAACTCCACGACTGTTCACCTATTTACGAGACTGTCCTCCACAAAAATATATTATTAAAGAAGATGGGAGACTCGCTGTTGTAGCTACGCCAAATAATACGTTTGATGCACTGATTTTGGATGCATTCAACTCAGATGCTATTCCTGTTCATTTATTAACGAAGGAAGCTTTTGCCATTTACAAACAGAAAATAACCACCGGGGGGGTCATTTTAGTCAATATTAGTAATCGCCATCTAAACTTGTTACCTGTAGTCTTGGGAGCAGGGAGAGGACTCGACTTAATTGTGTTGCATCAGAAAGATCCCGGAAATTTAAAGCGTGGTCAATTTTCATCGGAGTGGGTGGCACTCACGCAAAATGAGGAATTGGCCTTTCATATGATGCGTCAAAATTGGAGTTTTGTAACAAAAGCAGAAGAGATGGTGTGGACTGATAATTATTCAAATCTTATACCTTTGATGAAATGGTAAACCATTTAAAATATGGCTTAATAATTTCTTAATATCCGTTTTATATACTTAAATTGTCTCACATTGGCAGAATTGTAATGAAACGAATAACTCAAACATTAGAATTTTTTTGCGAACTTTTAAAAGGCGAAAACAAACGCACTTTAGCCAGCTATTTAAAAGCAGCCTATGGGAACAAATTAGCCGAAATTTACAGTGATTTTCATACTAAAAAAATTAATGAAGATGCTGAAATTGCCGCCGCTGTACAGGAAGTCTTGAAATTAATAAATATAGATCAGATTAAAAAAGAGCGCTTTCAAAACGCTAATATAACACTTTATGAATTCCTTTCTGAGTTACAACAAATTACTAAAAGACAAAACGCGCAAGTTAATGAATTTATTCGCATAATAAATAGCAAAGATAAAAGATTGGAAAATATAGCTGCAGTCACTTCTATTGGTGCAATAGGCATACTGACACTTTCTCCCGTCCTTCTAAATAATTTACCCATGATTGAAGCCCTTTTGGGATCTGCCATCTTTTTCCCAGTTGTGGGTCTTGTATATACCATTGCAACGGGTCTTTATACGCTATATCAAAGCGTTTTTGATTTTAAAACCCCGGTAATGCAACGTTTTACGGATAATTTCTTTTTATCGGCAAGTACTGCTTTAAATGTTGCGGCTTATAGTGTTCTTATTTCCGCAGCAGTTTCCGTTAATCCAGTAGCAGCCATTCTTTTTGTTGCTGCATCTTCAGTTGATGTCCTGAAAGAAAGTTTTAATTTAATTAAGCTAAAATTAACTTCTCCTGAGAGAAAGATAAATCCAGATGATTCTTTGGCTGACAAACAAGAAAAAGCAAGAGCAGATTTTGAATATAAAAAGGCACGCAATAATTTATTTATTGCACTCGGTGGTGCAGGTGCCATGGTAGGGATTATTGCTGTCTGGTCTTTCATACCCGGTGGTATTTTCCTAAGTGTGGCTGCAGTAGCTGCTATCGGTGCGGTGTACCTCGCTAAAACATTGCTAAACAAATATAGCGAAAATCGCTTAAAAGAAGAGTTAGAACAAACATTTGAAAAATATGAACAGGAAGAAGCAGCCAAAGGCACTAAACCGACATTGGATACCTCGTTAGAAATGGCTCCCATGAGAGAAGGGCATAGCTTAATCGATGGTTTATTATTAGACGCTAAAAGTACTGCGGCCGCTGGGTCAACTCCTGCTCTGAGGGCGCAAGTAAAATCTCCAGCACATACTCAAGTGAGTGCAAGCAAGGTGGGTATGTTTAGCCACTCTGAGGGCTCTGCAGCAAAAGCAGTAATTGATTTAACGCCCTCAAATGACAATACAGGCCATAATGAACCTATCCCAGATCAATTACCTGTAAGTGTGAAAAAACAATAATTAACCGACCTCGGCTAAATTTCCTTTTGCTTCTAACCATACCTTCCGATCATTAGCTCTTTTTTTAGCCAACATCATATCCATAATAGACATGGTATATTCGTCATCCTCTAGTGTCAGTTGTACTAACCTTCGGGTGTTAGGGTTCATTGTCGTTTCCCGCAATTGCAAAGGATTCATTTCTCCCAACCCTTTAAAACGCTGAACATTAATTTTACCCTTGTAAGTTTTAGTGAGTTGAGCAACTAACTTATCTTTCTCCTCATTGTCCAAGGCATAATGTACTTCTTTCCCTGCATCAATACGAAAAAGAGGGGGCATGGCAACAAAAACATGGCCTGCTTGCACCAGGGGTTTAAAATGCCTTAGGAATAACGCACAAATAAGGGTAGCAATATGTGCGCCATCCGAATCGGCATCAGCAAGAATACATATCTTGCCATAGCGTAAACTGCTCAAGTCGGCCGAGCCCGGGTCTATTCCTATTGCCACGGAGATATCATGAATTTCCTGAGAAGCCAAAATTTGATTGGAGTCAATTTCCCAAGCATTTAATATCTTTCCACGTAAAGGTAAAATTGCCTGGAAGTCTTTATTTCTGGCTTGTTTGGCAGAGCCGCCTGCAGAGTCGCCTTCTACTAAGAATAATTCAGCCTGACTTAAATCTTGCTGTAAACAATCTGCTAATTTTCCGGGCAATGCCGGACCTTGATGTACTCTTTTTCGGGCCACTTGTTTGGCTTGACGCAACCGTTTTTGTGCCTTTTCAATGGCCATGGTAGCAATTGCTTCACCTTGGGTACGGTGCTCGTTAAGCCATAGGGCAAACGCATCTCGAATAACGGCATGCACCACAGCGGCAGTTTGTCTTGAACTGAGACGTTCTTTGGTTTGACCGGCAAACTGAGGCTCTTTCATTTTTACCGATAAAACATATTGGCAAGAGTCCCACAAATCTTCTGCTGCAAGCTTGACTCCGCGCGGGATCAAATTACGCAATTCACAAAACTCTGACAAAGCTTCGAATAAGCCTGAGCGCAACCCATTAACATGGGTTCCTCCTTGGATGGTGGGAATTAAATTTACATAACTTTCGTTAACCGAGCCTGCTGTATTTGCTGACCATACCAAAGCCCAATCAACCATGGTTTCTTCACTTTTAAATTCACCGGTAAAAGGCTCTTCGGGAAGTGAATCTACCGGGACTGATTGATTTAAATAATCTGCTAACCCTTTCTCATAACACCAATGGAGTTCTTCGTTGGTAATTTTGTTTATAAAGGTCATTGATAAACCAGAACAAAGGACGGCTTTGGCACGGAGAGTATGGGTTAATTGTTTTATAGAAACGCGCGTGGAATCAAAATATTTTTCTTCTGGCCAAAAGCGGATAATCGTACCGGTATCTCTTTTTTTTGTGAGCCCTATTTCGTTTAACTCAATTTGTTTTGCGCCATGCGCAAAAGCCATTTGATAAATAATTCCATTGCGTTTAATAAAAACTTCGAGTTTGGCGGATAAAGCATTTACCACGGAAACACCTACACCATGTAAGCCCCCGGAGAAAGTATAGTTTTTATCAGAAAATTTCGCCCCAGCGTGTAAACGCGTCATAATAACTTCAACACCACTCAACCCGAGTTGAGGGTGTAAGTCCACCGGCATACCGCGGCCGTTATCCTCTACTTCAATGGAGCCGTCTTCGTGCAAAGTGACTTTGATTGTAGTGGCAAACCCCGCTAAGACTTCATCAACACTGTTATCGATTACTTCTTGGGCTAAATGATTGGGCCTTGTGGTATCAGTATACATTCCAGGACGACGCTGGACCGGCTCAAGCCCGTGTAATACTTCAATTGCTTCGGCTGTGTAATTTTCGGACATGTGGTTGAAGCTCACAGAAATGAATAGTTTAACATAAGCACATATTATATTGCGAACAGTGCAAGTACTACCAGCCAATTTGCAATTACAAATTTACTCAAATTCGTTGGTTACTGCGGCTAAAGAGCGCGCCGACGTTGATTTGAGAGCTATGAAAGCCCTTCGAAAACAGAGAACATTAGAGTATGAAAATCTGGGCCCTAGACTAGAATTTGAGTTGGAACCACCAGTGTCGGAGGAATCACCGCGCTTTAAATAATGCGCTTATCATCGTAACCTGGTTGCTAGTCAACCAGGTTTTTCAGTTCGCTTGTATATCTGCATTTCTGTATAAGTGAATTTATATTTGCTCACAACGAATAATTTGATATGCAGGGGTTTCATAAGGATGCGATTCTTTTAAAGCGTGTATTGCTTTTCTAACCACCTCTTCAGAACAAACCATCTCCACCTTATATTCCATTACTTTTTCTATAGTATTAACCGTGCCAATAAAGGCATTACTACCTTCTTTGGGCATAAATTGCCCTTCGCCTTTTATTTCCCACGAACAATGGGTGTAATTCCCAATTGTTCCTGCGCCGACAGCAAAAATGGCATTTTTTACTATCTCGAGATGCGTAGCTGGAACGTAAAAATAGAGAAGGAACATATACACCTCTTGTTTATTCCACCACGATAGGAGGGAATTTATCCGCATAGTTTAAAGGTTTCTTACTCAACTGAAAACTTACATTAAATGCAGTTTTCCAATAAGGCAAAGCTATAGCATTTTCAGTAAATGCTATAGGTTCACCCTTATCAGAGTGACTCATTACTTGTGTTTCTAAAGGAAGCTCCCCTAATAATGGACAATTAAATCGTTCACTGAGCCTACGAGCGCCGCCAGCCCCAAAAATATGGTCTTCGTGTCCGCAGTGGGTACAATGATAATGAGACATATTTTCCACAAGGCCTAGTACGTCTATATTCGTTTTTTCAAACATTTTAATTGCTTTTTCGGCATCTGCTGTCGCTACCATTTGAGGAGTGGTTACTATTATTGCTGCAGTGAGCGGGATTTTTTGTACCAAACTTAACTGGATATCCCCTGTACCTGGAGGAAGATCTATAAATAAATAATCCAGCTCATCCCACTGGGTGATATTAATCATTTGTAACAATGCTTTGGCAAGCATAGGCCCGCGCCAAATTAAAGCGGGATCATCTTGCGTCAAATAACCAATGGACATAGCATAAATCCCACAAGCTTCAACCGGTAAATAGTGCTCTCCACTTACCAAGACTTCTTTAGGGCCGCCTAACATAATTGGAATACTCGGGCCGTAAATATCGGCATCCAATATTCCCACACGCGCTCCAGCTTTGGCCAAAGCAATAGCAAGATTTACAGCCACAGTAGATTTGCCCACGCCTCCCTTACCAGAAGCTACGGCAATTGTATTTTTAATCCCTCTGAGTGCCTGTCCGGGTAATTGGGTGCGATGTGCTTTAATAAATTGATCCAAACCTATTTCGATAGAATACTGGGGAAATTCTTTGCATATAGCGGCTTTGAAATCTTGAATGAATGATTCTATTAAAAACCCTTTAGGAATTTCCGAGCAAAGATTGATAGTTAGTTGGGTATTTTCCAACGTGACAATGGTTTTGAAAGAAGGCTCGTTACCATTTAAATGCAAGGAGTTTTTTAAGCTGCTTTCTAAAAGCGATTGAATTTTGGTTTTTATAGTCATGAATGGGGAATAATAAAATAAGAGATCATAGCTACACCTATTTGTGAACGCAACCTGCATTTGATTTAAACCTCTACATGACAAAAAAATCTGTCATGTCCGCGCAGGCGGGCAACCATTTTTTTTTTTGTATGTACAGAGGATTTAAACTACACCTGCCTTATAAATTCCCAGTTAACCCAATTATTATTTTGTAAATAATATAGACCACAATGAATGGGTTCCGTGTATAGTTTAGAAAGATACAGCGCGTATTCATTTACCTGCTGTTTATGCTTTTCGATATTTGTTTGCGTTCCCGTTTTAAAATCTATTACCCAACGTTTTCCTTCATTGATAAACGTTCTATCAACTATGCGAGTTATCATTTCTCCATTATTTTCTAAAAGAAGCTCCAGTTCGTTATACTCTTCTGCTTGGGCCTGAGTAATCCATCGGCCAATCGGGCAATGAAAAAGGTTGCTTATTTGCTGTATTAAGCTTTTCGTGGCTTCTTCTAATAAATTTCCTGAAACTCCTGCTGTTTTTAAAAAATGTTGGAATAGCTCCCAGGGGATCTCTTCCACAGAGTAAGGATGATTGTCGCAAATCCATTGTAATATTTCATGCGTTGCGCTCCCGAAAAGGCGAGGTATTGGCGCGCTATTTTCCAAATGAATTTGTGAAAGTTGCACTGGTGGTGATTTTGGCGGCGTGCTGTACCATTCAATAGGTAAATGTTTATGAGTTACCTCCGTACTAACTCCTACCGTTTCTACACTAGAAGATTGAAAGGGTTGTTTTTTTAATAAATGACGAAAAGAGCCAGCACTTTCTTTTTCTTGATAATCAAACAAATAGAGCCTGCTTTTCGCTCTGGTCACAGCCACATATAACAAGCGTTGGGTTTCATAAGTGTTTTTTTGCTCTTCCAGTTTACCTATGTAGTCATAAAGCAGTGAATTATCCTCTTCGCTTGATTTGACGGGAGATAATAGCAATAACTCCTTTTCTTCATGGGGAAGTTTTAACCAGCGCATTAAAGGCCGATCGCGATTTTGCATTTTTGCACTTAATCCTGGCAAAATAACACAGTCGAATTCAAGTCCTTTGGATTTATGAATAGTCATAACCTGCAAACGGGACAAGGTGACTTTTTTAGAATAAAGTGAGTTAAATGCTTGTTGAAATCCTTCTAAATCCTCTAATTGGCCTTTATTGATAAATTTTTCCAATAATAACCAAAATTGCTCAATATCATTTCGTTCACTGGGGCTTAATATCTTTTGAAGATGCAAATGATTAAGCGTTTCTTCTATCCATGCTATACAATTTTTTTGATACCTGTAACAAAAGGCTTGCTGAAAAGTTTGAAATAGAAATTGCGCACGTAAAATGCCTTCTTGGCTTAGGCCCTGAATCGCATGGGCATTTTCCAGAGCAAAATAGATAGATTTCTGTTTGTCGAAATTGGCAATACAATGTAGATCAAAAAGACTCATTCCTACCCAGGGACTGCGTAATAAAGATAACCATATTAACCGGTTGGTAGGGTACAAAAGTGCTTGGGTGAAAATCCATATGTCTTTTAAATGAGGGAGGCTAGACAATAAGTCAATTTCAACTCCTTGAAACGGTATTCCAGCTTGCCGCAGTAAGCGTATTATTTCCACAAGTTGGTTTCTTGAGCGAACTAAAATGGCAATGGTAGATTGCGGATAGGTCTCCAATTCTTTAGTAATACAATTTAAAATGCCGGCTGCCTCTTGTTCTTTATTTTCATAGCAATACGCTTCACATACACTACTTACACTTTCTTTCTGTGAATAAGAGGCAGAATAGGAGATAGCTCCTGACTCAATGTCGTCTAAGGAAGGAAAAATAGTAGAGAATTGATTATTAATCCAATCCACGATAAGTGATGAAGAGCGGAAATTGGTTTTTAACTCCAAAAAAAGAGGTTGAACCGGGCCAATCCCGTATTTTTTTGCTCTTAGAAATAAACCCACCTCCGCGGAGCGAAAACGGTAGATAGATTGCATTGGGTCCCCTACTAAAAATACCGTTCGTTCATCATTTCCCCATCCTTGTAATAAACGCTCTAACAACTCAAATTGTAAAATGGAGGTATCTTGAAATTCGTCAACAAGTAAATGGGTAATTTGATTATCCCAATAAAGTGCTAAATCAGTTGGGTTTCCGTCTTGTTCCAATGCTAAAAACGCTTGTTGTGCCACTTCGATAAAATCTATTTCATTGGCCTTTTGAAAAGCGACAAAAAGGTGTGCGGTTAGTAACGGAAGCACTTGTAACAATGCTTGTAAGACTTGCCAATCCTTTGGTTCAAATTGTGGTTCGGGTAAATCTTTTACGCGTACTAAAGCACCAGGAAACTCTGAAGATGCTTCTAAACGCGTTAATAAATACTTACTATCGTTTTTGATTTCCTCATAATCCTTTGGATTACAATTTGCTTTTTTTAAGCCCACGTGATGATCAAAACTTTTGCGCAAGGTTTCCTGGCTGGTTAATAATAAGCGAGCCAAACCAGTAATTTGTTCCTGCGTTAAATTATGAAAAGAAGTCCAACCTTGCAAAAGACATACAGGCGACTGATTATCTTCTTGCAGGTCTGCCATTTTCCTCGCTAATCTCATTAAATCATCATGGCAATCCGTAGGGATACTTGCATAAAAGCGAGCTATCTCATGCCTTTCAATCAACCCCAATGCTTTCTCAAAATCTGTTTTTTGTTGTAACTTGGCTTGATAAAGTGTGCTTAACCATTGATCGCGATGCGATAATAATTGTGAAAATAGCGTTATTAATTTTTCTTGATTGTTATCTACATGTAATAGCAATGTTTTAATGGCGGTATGATAAGGAGTATTCTCTACTGCATAATTCAAACAAGCACGCGCTGCCAAGCGATATTGTTTGTCAGGCCTTTCACTAATGTTTGCAAAAGGCAGTGTTTTTTCCTGTAAAGGAATGGAGGAGGTAATCTTTTGGCATAACGCGTCAATGGTGAAAATATTGAGACGAGTGGGATTATTAAGTAATTGCCAGTTATAGCGATAATCTAACTCTAAAATTCTTTGAGCATACTCTATTGTCATCTTTTGATGCGCAGATTGAGGAACCTCTTTTTTCTCAGCTTTTCGTAAAGCTAACAAAATACGCTCACGCATTTCGTTAGCTGCTTTCCGGGTAAAAGTTAAAGCGAGGATTTGTTCAGGATTTTTAACTGTGGCTAATAAGCGTAAGTATCGTTGCGTTAATATTTCTGTTTTGCCCGAACCTGCGGGAGCTTGCACTATAAAAGAAAAGGCGGGGTCTGTTGCTTTTAGCCGTTGTTCCTTATCTTCCATGGTTAATCCAAAATAATTTCTTCAGCCGGAGGACGTAAATTGTAGGAAGAACTCATACAATGACCATAAGCGCCTGTATTGGCAATTAGAATGACATCACCTTCCCCTGTTTTCGGTAATAAACGATCATAGCCTAAGGTGTCGCCAGATTCGCAAATAGGACCAACAATATGTGCCACTTCTGTTTTTTCTTCATCAACGCGGGTAAGGTTAGTAATTTCATGATAGGAGCCATAAAGGCTGGGGCGCATTAAAGAGTTCATTCCTGTCTCAATGCCTATGAATTTTACTTTTCCTTTTTCTTTGCATTGCGTAACTTTAGCCAAAATTACCCCACATTCTGCAACAAAATAACGGCCTGGTTCTAACCAAAATTCAAGATGAGGATAGCGGGTTTTTACTGCGTTAATAGACTCGTCTAAAGCCGCAAGATTCAACGGGGTTTGTCCTGGTTTTTCTACAATACCTAATCCGCCTCCCAAATTAATAATCCTTACATCTGGAAAGTGGGTTGCTTCCTCTGCCAACATTAAGGCGGTTTCTTGCCATAGTTCCGGTGTTAAAATGCCGCTCCCCGAATGCGCATGGAGGCCTATAATTTTTATATTATATTTCTTGGCAATACTTGCAACGCGCAAGAGATCTTGCCGCGGAATTCCAAATTTAGATTCATTTCCGCCTGTACAAACATAACGATGATGGCCTGCTCCACAACCAGGATCAACACGGATGAGAATAGATTGATCTTGGAAGAGCTCTGGCCAATTTTCTAAAGGAAAAAGATTATCTACCGTTACATAACAGCCTAAGGAAAACGCGAATTTATATTCCGCTTTTCCTGAGAAATTGGGAGTAAAAAGAATTTTTTGTTTTTCAATGCGAGGAAAGTGCGCTATTACGTGCTCTAACTCGAAAATTGATACGCATTCAAAGCCAATATTTTTTTCATAGAGCGTATTTAGAAGAGCAGGGTGCGGATTTGCTTTAAGGGCATAGAAGAGGCGATCGATGGATTTTAATTGCAATAGCTGAGCGGCTTTCTCACGCTGCGTATTTAAATCATAGATATAACAGGGAGATTGCATTTCCGCTAAAGCTAATAACTTATTTTTTTCTCGCTCCCACCATGGGGCAACACGATGATTAGGTGTTCCAAATTCTTCTTGCCAACTTTTCGAGTAATAAAAACTTTGAGGGTTATTTTCAATTAAAAGATGATGAAGTTTTTGGCAAAGCTTGTCTGCCTTGGCTTCATCTACTACGAAAGTAAGATTTAAATCGTTTGAGGCTAGTGACATTAAATAGACTTGCTGCGCATCAAAAACTTCTAATGTAGGGCCTAGTTGAGGCAAAACGGTACGTATATGATGGCCTACCAAACTAACTGCGCTGCAAGGCTCAATAATTTTTGCTCTTCCTAATGTGTTTAACTCGGCAATGAGTGCATCTAAAGCAGCACGATCGCGTAGTTTGGCATTGGTATCCAGGGAGAGGGTGACATTTGCTTCCGAAGAGGAAAGTAAATCTACTGAAAATCCGTGCGTCCTGAAGGCGTTAAAGATGTCTGCTAAAAAACCCACTTGTTGCCACATATTTAACGTGTCAATTGATATCAAAGTAATGTTTTGTTTTACCTGGATTGATTTTATTGGCGGAGCATATTCATCACTAGCATAGGTGATTTTAGTACCAGAATGTTCGGGTAAACGGGTATATTTAACCACCATGGGTATACCGGCACGTCGCACGGGGGGAATGCAATTAGGATGTAAAACTTTTGCCCCCATGGAAGCAATTTCTTGTGCCTCGTCATAACTTAATTGTTTTAACAAACGCGCGTGAGGGAGTTGATGAGGGTTAGCCGTATAAATTCCTGGGACATCTGTCCAAATTTCACAACTATGGGCAGATAAAATAGCAGCCAGAAGCCCGGCAGAGGTATCTGAGCCCCCTCTACCTAATAAAACAGTTTCGCCTTCCTTATTTGCAGCGATAAATCCTTGCGTAATTATTGCATCAGCTTCGCAATTTGCGAGTTTACTGCTTAATTGCGAATTGGGTTCACTAGTACAGCGCGCGGCTAAAAAATTAATAGAATCACCCCCGTCAATTGGGGTAGTCTTGAGAGCGTCCCGCGCGTCAAACCATTGGGTGTTAATACCCTGATTTTGTAAAAATACTAAGCCTAAACGGGTCATCATAATCTCGCCCAAGCTTAATATTTGAGCTCTTGTTTTAGCTGGCGCTTGTTTTAGAAGGGCAATCCCGGTTAACCACTGCGTTAATTGATCCAGCTCATTTTTGATAAGATCATGATGCACTTCTAAAGTGTCAGCTAATTTAAAATGATCTTCTTTTAATTCTTGTAGAAGAGGAGGATGCTCATTCAACAATGCTGCTTCAATTAATTTTTCTAATTTATTTGAAGCTTGCGTTAAAGCAGAGCAAACAATAACGGGTTGAAATCCATTTTTTAGGTGGTTTTTAGTAATAGCAGCAATATTCTTCCAATTTTCCCGTGTAGAGACACTTGTACCACCAAATTTGGTTACCAATTGTTGTCGCATGACTTTCTCAAGAACAAAAAAGAAACAACATTAACACGCTTAAAATTCAACCGCAATGCAAGAGGTGAAGGTTGCCGTCAAGGCCTCCGACCCCAAGTTACATTTAATTCTATGAAAATCTGGTTCCATCCTTTATTATCATTTTCCCAAAAAATAAAAATAAAGGGAAAAGTGGTGAAGAATAATAAAAAACCCATAAAAACCGCGCTAAGCTCCTTTTTAACAGTTCTAATGGCTAATAATCTCCACGCAGGTGGATTTTCGCTATATACCGAGGCCAGCACTACTGCTGTAGGAAATTTTGCAGCGGGAAGTGCTGCCGAAGCCATAGACGCTTCAACGGGTTGGTATAACCCGGCTGGATTAACTTTATTAACAAAAAAACAAGTTTTGCTAAGTGGTGTTGGCGTTATTCCGAGCAGTAAAATATCAGGTGTCAGTACTTTTGAAACCGCAGGCCTACCCTCTTATATTCAAACATTTTCTGATTTACAGGGTGGAAAGCGGGCGATAGTGCCAGCGCTTCATGTTGCAGTACCCTTTAACGATCGTTTAGTCGGAGGGCTCAGTGTCGTTTCACCTTTTGGTCTGTCCACGGATTATCCAGTCAATTCGCCCGTTCGTTATGCAGCCACTTTAACCCAATTGATTACAGCAAATTTATCACCCGAGCTGGGATATAAAATAAACGAGAACGTCTCCATCGGTGGGGGGTTAGATTTACAATGGGCTAAAGTAAAGTTTAATGCCATGGTAGGAATTCCTACTATCCCTGGTCAAAATCCTATGGCCTTTGACTCGCAAAGCTATAATCAAGGTGATTCTTTCGCTATGGGATTTCATGCTGGAATTCTCACGCATTTTAACCAAGACCACACGCGTGTGGGGATTAATTATCAATCTAAAACAACACACAAATTTAATGGATACAGTCAATTAACAGGGCCACTGGCTGATCCCTTTTTAGATGATCCGAATGCTATTTTTCGAAGTGAGATCCTTTCCAGTAATAAAGTAGAACTACCCGAGGTAATAACCCTCAGTGGTTATCAAGATATAAGCAACAGGGTAGCTTTGTTAGGTTCTGTGGTTTACACAGGTTGGAATGTATTTAAAGAAACGCAATTAAATAACGTAGCTGCTTTTTCTATTGCAGGCCCTACCGTATTAGATATTACTACTCCCCAGGATTATAGAAATGCATGGCGGTTTGCTGTAGGAGCAAATTATCTCGTTAATGAGCAATGGCAACTTCGTGTAGGTGGCGGATATGATCAAACTCCCACTGTGGATGCTGAACGTGATGTACGGTTACCTGATGCTAACCGCTGGGCATTATCTGCGGGTGCTCATTATCAAATGACGTCCGCATTGGGATTTGATGTTGGCTATACTTATTTATTTGCCGCTGACGATTCAACTTTCGATAAAACCCAAGTATTTGATGAAAATAATGCTTATACCGTGGCGGGAAGTTCAAAAGTGCATGCTCATTTGGTTGGTTTACAAGGAGTATGGACAATAGAATAAGGGCAGACTTATTGGTGCAGCGGTTATTGTGGCAATCCGTTTACACTGGGCCATCATCAAGCGTGTGTGTTGAATTTGACGATAAATGGCATTTTGATTCCAAATTGTTATTCAGGCGGGTCTGTTGTGTGTGAACAAGGCAATAGTCTTCATTGATATCATCCCAATACACCGTAACGCATTGGCTTGATACCTGCTGGAGAAAAATGGGGGGATGGCTCAATGCGTGTATCATACGAGGATCTAATAGGAGCTGGTGCAATTATCCATTCATTAACCGGTGATAAAACAGAGGAAGCAATTACAGCATCAAAAATGTTCATTGATTCTCAGCAACAACATTTTCAAAATATTTATAATTTATATAGCGGAATAGAGCTTATTGATTGGGGTTTCCAAAACGATATAAATTTGGCATCCCAATATGACATCAGCACCAGTGTACCCATACTACAAGATGGTTTTTTACTAAATTAAAAATTTAAATTTATTGGTCTAAAAATAGGAAGACAATTTCGCGGGTATTCTTAAAAGACCACATATTTGCAATTCATTTTAATGAAAAATGGACTGTATATCTTAGCTCCTATGTAAAATAAAAAGAAAACCTGGAATAATAGTAACTTATATGTTACCATAAACTATGAAAGTAAGAATTGAACAATATCATCGAGAGGATGGATCAATCCCATTTGAAAAATGGTTTAACAAACTGGATTCGGTTGCGGCTGCCAAAATTGCTACAGCCTTATATCGAATGGAATTGGGGAACTTTTCTAATATAAAAAGTTTGGGTGATGGCATCTATGAAAATAAAATTCATTTTGGTCCCGGGTATCGAATTTACTTTGGCCAAGAGGGTGAAGAGTTAATAATATTGGTAGGTGGGGGAACCAAAAAACAACAAAGCAAAGATATCCAAATAGCGAAAGAGCTTTGGAAAGAGTACAAAAGGTTAAAAAAAGAGAGGTAGTTATGGCATTAACCAGTGACTTTAAAAAAACAATTCGAGATAGAGCTCAAAATGATAAAAGTTTCAGGCAAGCGCTATTAATTGAAGCGGTGAGTGAGTTACTAGCAGATAATTTAGATGTGGCGAAGTCTCTATTAAGAGATTACATCAATGCCACAATAGCTTTTGAGCCACTTGCTAAAAAAATTCATAAGAATAGTAAAAGCTTACAGCGAATGTTTAGTAAATCAGGAAACCCAACGGCAGAGTCTTTATTTTCTGTTATTAGCGTATTACAAGAAGCTGAGGGAATAAAATTGACTGTAAGTGTAGCTCATTGATTAAGCTATTTAACTTAATTAAGTTATTTATATGAATCTTAAAAAGATACAATGCCCAACATGTAGGAAAAATGACATTTGGCATGATCAAAACGCCTTTAAACCTTTTTGTTCCTCTCGATGCAAACTTATTGACCTGGGAGAGTGGGCTAATGAAACCAGGAAAATTCCAAGTGAAATAAGTATTCCTAATGAAAATGAAGAGGGCTGGTGAGATCATTTAGTAAACTATTTTTGTCAAATCTTGATTTTGTACCGGTTAAGTAGTGCAATTGGTTATGAATAAAAAGACTAAACAACTAAAGGAATATATTGTCTTTAATGGATCGAAATCCACTATTGGATGGTATTTTGATTCTAAAGGGAATAAGCCTATGTCAACGTACGAACGAAAAATGCAGGATAAGCAATTTAAAAAAGCGTATGAGCAACATTATAAAGAATTTCTTTTTTCTGAGTTCCTTATTTCTATTATGGAAGATGATGGTAAGTCTGTACGGGATTTAGCAAAAGAAGCCGACATCTCCATCTGTTATCCAGGATCTTCGCTCAGGAAAGCAGACGGACATCAGAGTAAGTAATTTAATAAAGATAGCTAAATCTTTTGGTTATGAAGTAGTGTTGCAAAAAGGTGAGGAGCGCTTGGCTTTACACGATGATATGAAAAATGATAAGCATCATTTGAGTGTGGTGGCTTCTGCTGTTTATTAAATTAACCCCGTTTAACTCCAAAGATCTGATGATTTTGGGGTAGATAAGTTTATATTCAAAGTAAGTAGATTTAAGGTCACAAATTGTGACCTTAAATCTTTTGTTTATTAAAAAAAGCGGATCATAGAAAATTGATCTAGAGAGTAAAAACCAGACAATGAATTAGTAATGCGGTTTTTATTTCAGTATCTACAGAATGCCGCAGACAAGCTGCGGCACGTAGAAGGAGATGAAATGTTAACAGACTTCAAGGTGATTCTTTTTATTTCCTTGTAAGTGTCACTTCGCCTGGGCCATTCACCGTTAAAGCATAACCATTATTTCCAGCACAGAGTGCTTCGGGTGTAATTATACCGGTTTTGACATCCAGGGTTACTTTACATAAATCAACGCTCTTATCACCTTTTGTGTTCATTTTAACCAATGCCCAGCACTGTGGTCTTTTATGACAAATAAAAAGAACTTCTGTCCAGGCCACTTTTTTTGTAGTGTTAGGGGGGGTTGCATTTTTTTCAGTACGAATCGTTCCCTCTACAAAGGCCTCAGACCAAACGTTCGTTAGATTATGAGTGGTTAAATTATGGGGTGGAACAGTAGGTAAAGTGGTTGCTATAGCATTGGTTGCAAGTACAGTACCAATGATTATGGATTTAATTCGGAACATGGTTTCTCCAAAGGTTTTATAAATAGCTATTATCGGTCAATTAACAGTAAATATCCAAAGACTTCAAAATTCTATTTTCTGATCGCTTGCTTATTTATGTATGAGAAAGCAAAAATTCTCCAATTGGGATTATTATCGTGGCGTTAATCCCTTACTAACAAAATAGAATACCTTAAAATCTAGCATTTTGAAGCATCTTGGGTATAATCTCGAATTATTTTACTTCAGATTGTAGAATGAAAAAACAAGATTTTTATTTTGAGTTACCCTCTGAGCTCATTGCCCAATATCCTCTTGAAAATCGTAGTGATTCACGCTTGTTAGTTTATAACCGAAAGACGGAAACCTACGAGCATAAGCAGTTTAAGTCCATCATTCAATACCTTGAAGAAGGGGATTTATTGGTTTTAAACAATACCAAAGTGATTCCGGCAAGATTATATGGGTACAAATTAACAGGCGGAAAAGTAGAGTTGCTTATTGAGCGCAAGTTAAGTGAGTACAGCTTTTTGGCGCATATAAAAGCCAGTAAAGCGCCTAAAATTGGTAACAAAATTTGCCTTAAAGAGGGTTGGTTTTTTGAAATCACAAATCGGCATGACGATTTATTTGAATGCAAAATAAATGAAAGGTTAGAAACAGTATTAAACGAAATAGGCCATATACCACTTCCGCCTTATATTACCAGAGAAGATAAAAAAACAGATTTCGATCGCTATCAAACTGTTTATGCCTGTCATGAAGGTTCGGTTGCGGCACCTACCGCCGGGCTTCATTTTGATGAAGAGCTTTTAAAAGAGTTAAGACAAAAGGGAGTGAATATCGCTTATGTAACCCTTCATGTCGGTGCTGGAACATTTCGCCCCGTTCGCTGTGAAAATGTGCAGGATCATAAAATGCATAGCGAGTTTTTTTCTATAACCCCTTCTTTGTGTGATTTAATCCATCAAACCAAAGTAAAGAGTAAAAGAGTTGTTGCAGTTGGCACAACAGCTTTGCGTAGCCTGGAGAGTGCGGCTACCGCATCTGGAACTATAGAGCCTTATAGTGGCGAAACAGATATTTTTATTTATCCAGGTTATCAATTTAAAATTTGCGATGCTCTGATTACAAATTTTCATTTACCTGAATCAACGTTACTTATGTTAGTTTCGGCATTTATCGGTTACCCCCAGGCGATGGATTTATATCGCGTGGCTATAGAAAATAAATATCGCTTTTTCAGTTATGGCGATGCCAGTTTGCTTTTATAAAAGGGATCTTTCAATGAGTATAATACCTATTATTACCTCTAAAGAGGGTGCTTCGTTAACTTTCGCTAACTGGCTAGAAGCAGGCGTTGAAAAAGTGGCCTGTTATTTATCTGATTTGCTTATAAAACCCGGTATCCAGTTATTAAAAGAAAGACCATTAAAGCAATATATTAGTTGGCCTGGCGAAATTGCACTAAATCTGGATGGTTTAAAGGCTAATGATGAAGGAGTTATAAAAATCCGCTCTCCTTATGATGGCAGCATAATTAGCACTACAACGTCAGAAATTTTAGCCTTGGTAATTTCTTTAAAACCGGAAAAAGTAATTATTCCTGAAAGATTTTGTAACAAGATGAATGATTTTTTAGAACAGATACCCAAGGAAATTTTTGTCTACGTTAGCGAAAAGTGTTTACCGATTAATAGTAAAAAAACCTATGGAATTTACTTAAGATATCAGCACCAGGACTTCACGGAATTTTTAGAAGTTATTAAGAGCTATCGTGATTACTCATGTTATGTAAGTGGAGATTTTGATTTTTATGCGCTGGAGCGTTTAAAAGAAAAGAAAGTATCCATTGAAACTGATTTTTTAGCAAAAGAAGGTGTGCAGGGGTTTGTTATTAGCCAAGGCAATCTTGTTGATTTAAAAGATGAAGCCTACTCGCTTGATTTTGAAAAAATAGATAATGCTTGCCAATGCCCTTCTTGCAATTTAAATTTTACCAAAGCATACCTGCACCATCTCTATTTTAATACGCCGCTACTTTGTCATCGATTATTAATTCAGCATAATGCTTGGAATTTGTAGATTGGTGCACAGCCAACACGCATTATTTAAACTGAGCTCGTTTGTTGGGTTCGGCACCAACCTATATGTGAATCATAAATCCCAAGCCTTTATCGCTAGCATTTTGAGGTATTTTGGGTATATTATGTGGCGCTTAAAACAGGTTCTATATTTTTTACGCTATAGGAGTCAGAAATGAGTTTTTTTATTAGTGATGCAATAGCTGCCGCTCCAGCTCCTGGCGCGCAACCGGATGGTTCATTTTCTTTTTTGATGATTGCGGCTATTTTTGTTCTTTTTTATTTCATGTTAATTAGACCTCAAAATAAAAGAGCGAAAGAGCATCGGGATTTAATAAGTAATTTAAAGAAGGGCGATGAAATTATTACTACGGGCGGTCTATTAGCAAAAATCACTAGTATTGAAGAGCAATATTTAAAAATTAGTATTGCCGAGGGAGTAGAGATTAGCTTACAAAAAAATGCTGTGAGCTCCGTGTTACCAAAAGGAACATTAAAATCGCTTACTTAATTTTCCGCGTTAAATCTCAGAGACTGTATTAAATGCAAAATAAATACCCACTTTGGAAGAATCTAATGCTAATAATCATTACGGTTATTGGCTTGATCTATGCAATACCCAACTTGTATACCGAGAATCCCGTGGTCCAGGTTTCATCAGAGACAACGGTTGATACACAACAATTGGCCATACAAGTTGAAGATTTATTAAAAAATGCGAAGCTTGACTATACCAATGTAAAAACGACCGACGATGGCATAATAGTGCGTTTTGCCTCTACAGATACCCAATTACAAGCACGCGATATAATTAAAAATGGATTGGGCAAAAATTATACGGTCGCTCTTAATCTGGCTTCTTCAACCCCTAATTGGCTTACTTCTATCGGTGCCGAACCAATGAAACAAGGTTTGGATTTACGAGGAGGTGTGCATTTTCTTTTGGAAGTAGATATTGAAAGTGTGGTTAATCGGCGTTATGAAGGTTTAATGAAAAGTATTAGCCAAGACTTAAGAGAGGCCGGGATTCGCTATACAGGTATTCGTTATATAGCTGACAAAGGAATTGATATCCGATTCCGTACACCAGAAATTATGGAAGAGGCTTACACTGAAATAGAACAAAAATTTAACGGTCTCGTTTTCACTCAGTCCAAGATCACTTCGAGTATTAATGTTTCCCTGTCGCCTGCAGAATTAAATTCGATACGTCAAAATACGATTGAGCAAACTATGAGTATTTTGCGTAATCGGGTAAATGAGCTGGGGGTAGGGGAAGCAGTAGTTCAGCAACAAGGTAGTACAAGAGTAGCAGTGGATCTTCCTGGAATTCAGGATGCTGCCAGAGCGAAGCAAATTCTTGGTGGAACTGCGACCTTAGAGTTTCATCTAGTGGATCAAGAAAACGATGCACAAATTGCCAAGCAAAGTGGTGCTATCCCTGTAAATAGTAAATTATATATGATGGATACCCGTCCTATATTATTAAAGCGTCAAGTCGTTTTAAGTGGTGATTCAATTACCAGTGCAGTTTCCAGCTTTGATCAACAAAGCGCCTCACCGGCCGTTCAAGTGCAATTGGGCGGTGGCGGAGAGACTTTCTTTAGTAAAGTAACCCGCGACAATATCGGTAAACGAATGGCTATTGTTTTTGTAGAGAATAAAACCACAACAGAATTAGTCAATGGGGTGGAAACGCGCACTACAAAACGTGAAGAGCGCGTGATTAGTGCTCCCGTTATTCAAAATGCTTTAGGCAATAATTTCCAAATTACCGGCTTACAAGATAATAAAGAAGCTAGCAATTTAGCCTTATTATTACGTGCCGGTGCGTTGCCCGCTGCAATTTTCACAGTGGAAGAGCGCACAGTTGGACCTACCTTGGGTAAAGAGAATATACGCCGTGGGATGGTTTCTTTAGAAGTAGGTATGGGTTTAATTTTAATATTAATGTTAGTGTACTATCGCTTTTTTGGTTTAGTAGCCAATATTGCTTTGGTATTAAACCTTATTTTACTGACTGCTCTTTTATCAATGATTGGAGCAACACTTACTCTCCCAGGTATTGCGGGTATCGTTTTAACCGTGGGTATGGCGGTGGACGCCAACGTGCTGATTTATGAACGTATTCGTGAGGAATTACGTAATGGGGTCTCTGTCCAAGCTGCCATTTATGCCGGGTATGATCGTGCATTTGCTACCATCCTGGACGCAAACGTTACAACCATGATTGTAGGGGTCGTTCTTTTTTCTATCGGAACCGGCCCAGTGAGAGGGTTTGCAATTACACTTTGTTTAGGTCTACTTACTTCGATGTTAACTGGAGTTACTTTTACCCGGGCAATAGTGAATTGGTTCTACGGTGGTCGTAACGTAAAGAAACTTTCAATCGGTATTTAATACCCATATAAAGAGGTATCAATGGAATTTTTTAATCCAAATTCAAAAATTGATTTTATGGGGGCCCGCAAGTGGACTGCATTATTTTCAATTCTAATTTTCGTCTGCTCCCTCGCGGCTCTGGTAATTAACGGTTTAAAGTGGGGATTGGATTTTACTGGGGGCACCCAAATAGAGGTAACTTATCCACAAGCAGCTGATTTAATAAAAATTCGCGAGAATTTATATACTGCTGGTTTTAAAGAAGCGCAAGTAGTGAGCTATGGAACTTCTAAAGATGTGTTGATTAGTATTGCCCCGCGTGACGATTTTGACCAAACAATTTTGGTAGAGAAAGTAATGCAGGCCTTACCCGGTGCGGTTAAACAGCGTGTGGATTTTGTGGGCCCGCAAGTAGGGCAAGAGCTTGCTACGAAAGGAGCATTAGCTATATTGGTGTCACTCTTGGCTACCATGATTTATATTGCTATGCGTTTTGAATACCGTTTGGGTTTTAGCTCAGCTGTGGCTTTAATTCATGATCCTGTTTTGATATTGGGCATTTTTGCTTTTTTCCATATTGAATTTGACTTGAAAGCATTGGCTGGCCTCTTGGCGGTTATTGGTTATTCTTTAAATGACACGATCGTGGTATTTGATAGAGTTCGGGAGAACTTTGTAAAGTTAAGAAGATCGAGTCCCATTGAAATTATGAACATTTCCATTAACCAAACCTTATCACGTACTATTATGACCTCTGTGCTTACTTTGTTTGTGGTCGTTGCATTATTTATATATGGTGGTGAAACTATTCATGGATTTTCATTGGCATTAATCGTTGGGATTTTAGTAGGTACCTATTCATCTATCTATGTAGCCGGTGCGTTAGCTGTGGTATTAGGTCTCGATAGAAAAGATTTTATGCCATCGCAACGGAAAGAGATTGACGATAGGCCGTAATGACTTGGCCTGTACAAATGTGCGCGGCTCGATAAATGCTCGGTTAATTGAAGCCGCGACTATGACGGGAGTGAAATTAATTCTCCTTCTGTCATCAATCCTCTAATAACCTGTCTACCTTCGCCGCACAAATAAAATCATTGTGGGTTAAACCTTTTAATGCATGCGTGCTATAGCGCACATGGCAATAGTTATATCCTACCTCTAAATCAGGATGGTGATTTTCTCTATTTGCCATCCATGCAATGGCATTTACAAAACTCATTGTTTCGTAAAAATTAGCAAATGAGAAGGATCTTTTTATTTCTTTGTGATGCGAGTCAGCTGTCCAACCCTTATTCAATTGCGGCATTAGATTTTTTATTTGTTCAGGATTTAACGCTTCTCCTATCCCTTCACACGCTTCACAATGTTTACTACCTAAGTCACTTTTCATACATTTTCCTCAGTATTAATACAATAAAAAGATTCTAAAAATCTATTATTTTGTTCTTTCGTACCCACTGTTACCCGAATGAAGTTAGATAATCCATAGGGATGCAACGGTCTAACAATCACTCCTTTTTTTTGCAAGGCTAAGAAAATAGATTGCGCGTCTTTTTTGCAGTCAATAGTAATAAAATTAGCGGCTGTAGGAAGATAGGTATAATTAAATTCTTGCAAACCTTGTTTTAATTGCTCTAGCCCGCGCTTATTGGACTCGCGCGCTTTCGCTAAAAATGCTTCGTCATCCAAAGCCGCAGTACCGGCAACCAATGCTGCATAATTAACAGTAAATGAAAGTACAACGCGATTTAATATGGAGATAATATCAGGATTAGCAATAGCATACCCTAAGCGTAAACCTGCCAGCCCGTACGCTTTGGAAAAAGTGCGAGTAATAATTAAGTTAGGGTATTTTTTCAATAATTCCAGTGTATTATCTTCCTCTTGATACTCATGATAAGCCTCATCCAATAATAAAATAGTGCACGCGGGAATTTCCTGGAGAATAAATGCGATTTGTTCCAAGTTAATTTTAGTACCGGTAGGGTTGTTGGGATTGGCTAAATAAATAAGGCCTGCTTCTTCATCACATGCTTTAATGAGTTCGGGAACATTCACTTCCCAATCAGAAGCAAGAGCTATCTCTTGAATTGGTATACCTAAGGCTTTCGCCTGGATATTGGGAATGTTAAAGCCGTATTGTTGTACCAGCATGCGTTTATTTTTATGTAAGGCAAAGCTCATTAAAATTAATGGAAAAAGCGCGTCGGAACCATTACTTAAAAATAACATATTCGCATCAATTAATAATTTCTTAGCCAGTTTTTCGCGTAAGGGCTGTATTGCTGTGGGGTGATAAATAGCAATTTCCCGCTCGCTCATGTTAGCGAGCGCTTTCATTACTAAAGGACTGCAACCTAAAGGATTTTCATTGCTTGCCAATTTAATAATATCAGAAATACCTTGTTCTTTTGCTAATTCCAAAGCTGATTTTCCAGGAACATAAGGGGTCAATGTTTGTATTCCTTTATGGGGAAGTTGAAGAAAATCGCAGGTCACTTAATTCTCCTTAATAAAGCGAATTTATCATCTTAAATGGGGAACCAGGTTGCTTGCAACCTGGTTCCTATTAATTATTTTAAAAGACTGGGTGAACACCTGATTCAAGTAAGAGCTAATTTCTCCCAACAATAACTGTGTTTGGTGATAAGAAAAAGTCTGCAATTTATATATCTTCGTTGCTACCAGTAAGAGGGGTAACTATGGAAGGTTTTTCAATATATGAGGTGCTGATTATTTTAATGCTAGGTACCAGTTCTAGCTTATTTCTTATGAATAACCAATGGAAGTCTTTAATTTTTTTTAAAGAAGAACAGATAAAAGCGACAAAAATAAGTGAGATAAATTCGCTATCAGAAAAGTTAACCGTACAAGGGAGTTGGTCCTTGCCGGCGGAGGAGATGTTTGGTTTTACTATTTTTAGCATGATGCAAGGAGAACAAGTGGAGCTATGCTGGAAATCCAGTCGGCTTAATCTAATCCCATTAAAGCGGGTGGTATTCTGTGAAAAACAGGGGATTTAGCATATCGGAATTTTTAATCTCGACACTACTTGCTAGCCTTATCATTGGTGCTTTGGTCAACCACTTCCTCAGCTCAAAAGAGCATCTTGAATTTCTTATTAAAAAAACAGGGAAGAGTTTAGAACAGCTAAATTTGCAAGGCTTGATTTCAGATAGCATCAGAAATGCAGGGTTTACCCCTTGTGTAGGGTTAGATTATTTACAAACAATAGATACACGTGTGTTCAAACCTATTCCGTCTGTGTTGAGTTATGAGCCAAATAATTTCATTACTCGAAGGATGAACTATCTTTTTGACGAGATTATTAAATTCACCCTACCTAATCGTGTGCTTTTACATGCCCATGTATTAAATAAAGAAAAACCTATTGTTATTGCGGATTGTTTTCATGCTGAAATTCATCAAATAGAAAGAATAGAAAAAATCGGGGAAAACGACATGGTTATACTAAAAGAGCCTTTTTTCTTTGAATACCAAGCACCTGCATATATTGGTAACTGGATTGAAGAGTATTTTTTTATTAAAAATGCTTCCCTATATTATCAGTTACAGCGAAACGATCTTCTAAGCGCCGTCATAAAAGCAGTTACTATTTCATGGCAGAAAAGTGAAAGAAAGTTACTGAAGGTTTCCCTAATTGATGAAAATGATGATTCGTTAGAATTTTATTCCCGGGTTAGAAATTCTTGAACAATAAGCGCGGTTTTGTTTTATTAATTTGTATCGTTTTAATTTTTTCTATTGCCACTTTTACCTTGGCTTCTTTACAGAATATTTTTTTATTTACTAAAACAATCAACCAAATAGATCGCGATAATGAAAATTTTTATTATTTAGAAGCTAAAACTTTACAGTTAATAGCAGCGTTTAAAAAGAAAAATCTATGCTATTCCAATTTAATAAATCCCAATACTATTTTTAGTGAATTAGAAAACAGACCTTGTAAAATGGGAAAGGTAAATTATCTCTTCACTGATCTCGGAGTCGTCCCTTGTCTGCAAATGAAGGTAAATGGCCGAGTAAATGGTACTCATCACTGGCTAATAACCAGTACTAACTATCAATCTTTTCTACAAATTCGTTTTGCCACATCCGTGCCAAATTCAGTATGTATGGAACCACACCGCAAACTCATTACTACAAATATACTAAGTTGGCGATTCATAACCCAATTGCCAGAAATCAGGCTTAATAAACAACACGAAAATGTAGTCGACCTATAAGTTATACAGATGATTTCACTTGTTGTTCATCCCGCCATCCTTCTAACTTGGTAGAAATACTTTCCCTAAAGCCTTGGAATGCGTTTTTAATAACAAAACCAAGGGATTTAATAATATTTAAGGGGCCTCCCTGTTGATAGCCATACATCGCATAAAAAAGATTACGATGTTCTTCTTTACTCACAGGAGTATCTAAAAACTTAATATCTTGTTTGGCTTGGATAATGCATTGATTGGCAATTTTACTGGATACTAATTCCCTTAACTGTTCTTTCGTTGTTATTGGACCTATTGTTCTTAACATATCTGCAATATCTTCATTTTTAAGTAACGGGGCACTGGCATTTTCCCCACCTAAAGTCCATTTACAACAATTTGCCAAATTTTCTATCGAGCGGGTGTATTCATCATTTGCTTTCTCCCTTAATCCAAATTGATAGGCTGCGTATGCTACCCCAGCCATTATTAAGGGTGAAAAAATAGGAAATACAAATGAAACCACGCTAGCGGCCGAAGCCAATGCTAATCCAACTACAATTTTTTTATCAATTCTTTGCAACTTTGTGAGATTTTTGCGTACGTCATCACAGCAGTCTACTACCAGGTCAGCGTGTTGTTTATCCTCATGATCATACGGAATATGTTTTAATAAATAGCTGTCTACTGCCTTACCATGAATGTCCATTTTCTGAAAAAATTCTGGCATTATTATCTCCCTAATGTCTATTTATTAGAATTATAGGATATTATTTGAGCGTTTCGCGAAAAGGAGTTACTCAGAGGCACCTATATGATGAATTCAACGAGGACATAGCCTTGATGCAGGAAGAGCCAGGGTTTCTGCATTCCTCTCTGGTTTTTAAGGCTCCCCGCTTACTAACGTGTGCGGCTCAGTTGATATTTTTATATTACATTATAAAGGGACGTTGGTAATTAGTGGTTGTGGTGGAGTAATAGCTGTTGGTTTAAATAGGCCAAAAAGCTGTCTGGCTGCTTTGCTAGATGTTTCGACAGGTGCTGTTGTAGTAGTACTTGAAGGGCTGCTTATTCCCTCTTTTTTTGAAGGGGTATCCTTGGGACTGCACCAAGGAAAGGTAATTGCTGTTTTATTACTCGATACAGGTGACGTTTCTCCAGTAAATAGATTAAATACCCCTTCGTAAGTTTGCCCATGGTGCCCTCTAACCATTACGCCAGTAAAAGTTTTTAATGCACTAAAGCATTCAAAGCAACAGAGCTTGGAAATACCAAGATTAAGTGGGGTTTCAGTAGGAATTCTAATAATTTTAAATAGAAAATAACCAATCAATTGCTCAGCATGTAAATGTTTAATATTTCCTTTTTTTAAGTGGGGTAATTCAAATACGTGTGACGATGAACACCCTCTTGCTTCCGAATGAGCTACTAACTTTAATTTTTCTTTTTCCATTTGTGAAAAAAGAAAGACAATTTCGGCGTTTTCGTTAAAAAAAGCAGACTTCTCTTCTTCCGTAAATGTTTCACTTTCAAAGCAAAGAGCATGCGCTAATTTTATAGCAGCCTGGAGAAGGATGTCCGCCGGAAGTCCATTGCTAGAATGTTTTTCAAGTTCCGAAATTAATAAAGTGCATTGACTTTCTAAATGAGGTAACACTAACTCTTTATTTTCATTTTTTAACGCAATTAAAAATTTGCGTATAGCTGCAATTTTTTCTTTTAAGTGGTAGAGGATTTGCATGCTGTGGTTAGCATTACCCACATTTGCAGCAATAATGAGTCGAGGGGGTGAGCAAGAACTATCAATAGTTATTGCGGTACACACAGATATTATAGGTGATAGGGAGAGCAAACGAGCGCAGCTATCCATACGGCGTTGTTTGCGATTGCTACAGAGAGAAAACCGCTCATCAACCTGCTCGCGGGGATATTCATATTGAACCCATGTTCTGATTTGGTCTTCTAAAATATCCAAGTCAACTTGCGATTTAAAATAAAGTTCATCATCAGCTGGCCTGGGGTCAGCTATGTTTAAAACTTTACCAATAACTTTCTCAGCTAATGTTTCAAGCTCCTCCATTGCTCCGGGCAGATCCAGCGTTCGTCCCAGCGCGCTTTTTAAGCTGCTCGCAGGAAGTTTTATTTTGTGTGACTCGTTTTCCTTGGTTAATCTTTCAATTTCATGAAAAAGCGTAGCGTAAGCTACCGTATAAAAGGAGTGACCTGTTGCATTTATGACAATTGCTTGTTCGCAAAGACATAATAGCTCTTGGCGCATAGAGGGAGTAATTTCAATATGGCTCGGTAAGGATGCGAAACATTGTTTTTTTAGCATCCCGTTTAAATGAGTAAAAATTCGCGGCCAAGTTTCATGTTTTTCGATTGAATGCGGCATGGTTTCATCCTGTTAATGCGGCGCAATTCTACAATAGCCATACCCTTAATTGCAAAATAAATCGGCACTATGTTTTTTTAATGCCGCCATTGTGTGCATTGAGCCTGCTAGGATAAAAATTTCATTCGTATCAAGAAAATATATTCGTTTTTTTTATTTATTTTTTTTAGAATAATTGTTTGATAAGTGCTTGAGAAATATATGGCCATTTGGTTTCAACAAATAACAGTGGAAGATTTAAACAACCGTGGTAAAAATACCATGGCAGAATTTCTAGGGATAGTTTTTACTGAAGTGGGCAATGATTTTCTAGTTGCAACTATGCCGGTTGACGAAAGAACCAAGCAGCCTATTGGTATACTCCATGGGGGAGCGAATGTGGTATTAGCAGAAACTGTAGCTAGTACAGCCGCTAATGCTGTAGTCGATCGAAATCAGTTTTATTGCGTGGGCTTAGAAATAAATGCTAATCATATACGCTCAGCGAGAGAGGGAATCATAACAGCAATCACCAAGCCCATTCATATTGGCCGTACCACACATGTTTGGCATATTGATATCTTTAATGAATTAGGGAAACAAACGTGTGTTTCCAGAATGACCGCCTCGGTTATTAAAAAATAGAAACAGTAGAATCGTATCCTTGATGTAGTGAAATGTAATCAAGGATTTATACCATGACTACAGATCCCTCCCTTGATTGCGCTACGTTACACTTCTAGTTCACTTCGAGCCCAGCTCCTGTTTTTTTTCAATGAAGTTATCATCAGATAAACGCCAGGTAGTATATATAAGGTGAATAACGTACCCCAACAAAGCCCACCAATGAGTACCATGCCGATCGCTCGTCTGCCTTCGTAACCTGCGTCATGGGACAAAGCGAGGGGAAGAGCACCAAAAACCATAGCGCCTGTGGTCATTAATATAGGTCTTAATCTGATTTTTGCCGCAGCCAAGATAGCTTTTTTTAGAGAAACTCCGGATTGTATCTGTTGATTGGCAAATTCCACTAATAGGATGCCATGTTTACTGATAAGACCAATTAAAGTTACTAATCCAATTTGGGAATATATGTTTAATGTTTGTCCAAAGACGTACAAAAGCAATAATGCACCGGTGCTAGCTAAGGGAACGGTTATTAGGATAATAAGAGGGTCTAAAAAGGAGCTAAATTGAATGGATAAGGCCGCATAAATAAAAATAAGCGATAAAAGAATTAATAATTGCATAGTATGTTGTGATTCCTGAAATGATTTAACGCTTCCATTCCAGCTTAGTTTGTAATAGGGAGGTAATATAGATTTTGCAATATGGAATAAATCTACAGAAGCAGATGCTAATGTTCCAGCTTTTGGTTGAACATGCAAAGTGGTGGAATGCTGTTGTTGATAATGAGTTAACGCCTCAGGCATCGTTTCGGGGATCATTTTGCAAATTGCACCTAAAGAAACGGGTTTGCCTTGTGGAGTAAACACATACAACTCATCGACACTCCAAGGATTCACATTTCCTTTTACATTAATATTGTAATTAATCCCATCTTTTTCAAATGTTTGACTTTTATCCCCACTAAAAAAGACTTCAATTGTTTTTGCCACTTGGGTAGTTGTAAGACCTAGTTTGGCTAGTTGATCTTGGTCAATTTGAATGGTGTATCCAATATTGTCTAATCGTAATTCATGCTCAACATAGGTATATTTCCCACTTTCTTCCAGCTTCATTTTCAAGGTATTCGTATGCTCCAAAAGCCTGGAGAAATCTTCAGTAGTTGTTATATTCAGGCTTAACTCAGATTGATTATTGAGAGCGTCAGTACCCGGTAACCCAAAATCCCAGCTCCATAGCTGTGGGTCTACGGAAGGTAATTGCGCCAGTTTAGGCCTTGTATCTTCTACTACCTGGCTGGTTGATCTATGCCTTTGAGAGTGCGGTTTAAGTGGCATAATGGTTGTGCCGCCCCAGTCGCCTATAAAAGTAAGCCTGTTTTGAATTTCAGGTATGGAATGCAATTTATCTTCCATAGCATTTATTTTTTTATCTAAATCATCGAGTTTTTCTCCGGAAAGAGAAGGTAGATAAAGACCCATTAAACCTCGATCCTCCTTCGGCGCAGATTCTTGCGGAATTAGTGAGTAGAGTTCATAGGATAAGAAGCTAGAGAGAAATAAAACACTTAAGACAATTTTCTTTCTCCCAGCTATTTTTTCTAAAGAAGAGACGTATTTTGTGGTTAAAACTGCAAATTTATTATCAAATTGAGGCCAAATGGTATTTTCTTTCATCTGTAATAGCTTTGCGCACATTAAAGGAGAAAGTGTTAAAGCTACTAAGCCTGAAATCAATACACTTCCAGCAAGGGCCACAGCAAATTCAATAAATATTTGCCCTAAAACTCCGTTAATAAAAACAATGGGTAGATAGACACTGGCAAGTGTTACGGTCATGGAGATAATGGCAAAGCCAATTTCTTTTACCCCTTTATAAGCTGCCTTTATTGGAGCTATTCCTTCTTCGATATGCCGCCAAATATTTTCTAAAACTACGATAGCATCATCGACCACGAGGCCAATCGCTAAAATCATTGCTAACAAAGTCATAAGATTGAGCGAGTAATGAAAAAGGCGCAAAAATAGCAGTGCACCTAATAATGAAATAGGGATGGTAATAATGGGAATTAAGGTGGCACGAAAATTTCTCAAAAATAAGAAAACAATAAGCACAACCAGGAAAATAGCTTCACTAATGGCCTTTTTAATATTTTTTAAAGAGGATTGAATAAATTCACTTTGATCAAGAATGATTTGCGCTTTTATAGAAGAAGGCAAAGACTCTTGAAGTTGTTGTAGCATTTTCGTTACTTCTCGTGATACTTCCAAAGGATTGGCATCATTTGCTTTATTAATGCTAATTACCACCCCTGGGTTCCCATTTACCCTTGTACGCGAAGTGCTTTGATCATTTTCTAAAGTAATTTTAGCGATAGCCTTTAAAGGAACAGAACTATTTCCCCTCGTGCTAATGCGTAAGTCTTCATAATCTTCCAATGTCTTTAGTTCGGTTTGCAGGGTAACGGGAATTTTATTTTGATAGCTGCCTGCCGGTAATGCTATTTTACTGCTAATTAAAGCCTCAAAAATATTAGAAGTATTAATCCCATAATTGTAAAGTTTTTCTGGAGAAAGTGTAATTTGATAGGAGAGGGGTTGCCCCCAGACCTCTACAGAAGAAACGCCTGGAATGCTTCTAAATTGGTTTTTTAAATTAAGTGTAGTGAAATGAGTTAATTCTCCAAAACTCTCTTTGTTAGACTCTACCGCTATTGCAATGAAGGGAAGCCCTGTATTTTTTTTCTGCTTTTCAATAAAAGGGATTTTTACCTCCGGTGGTAATAATCCCTTTGAATTGCTAACAGCTTCTTGGACCGCGTTAAATGCCTTATCCATTGATGTAACGGGTAAAAAGTTTAGCGTGATCTGTGATGATCCGGCGTTGGACCGTGAAGTGATTGTTTCTAATCCTTCAATCCCTGCCAAATGTTCTTCTAATACATTTGTTACAGAAGACTCTACCAAAGGCGCGCTAGCATTGGGGTAATATGTACTGACGTTAATAACGGGCAGGCTCACGTCAGGATATTCGCAAAGCGGCAACTGGAACAAACAAAGCATTCCTAAAATGACTAAAAGACTGTTTAGAACAATTGCGGAAACGGGGTTTTTTAAAAAATAATCAGCGAATTTCATTTTCAACCTAAATTGTTAGACTCACCGATCGGGATAGTACTTACTATCATCTCAGGAAAAAGTCGCTCGTGGCCTCTGATAACAATTTGTTGGCCTGGCGCCAAACCTTCTAGAATTTCTACTTGGTTTTTATTCTGAATCCCTATCTTAATACTGGTTAAAATTACCTTTTGATTTTCTACGGTATAAACATATGGAGTAGAGTTTTTATAAAATACGGCTTCAAAAGGAATAACTATACTATTTGGTTTGGAAGTGATCACAAGCTCTAAAGGTATAGTGTCACCAATCAAGCAATCCTGGCATTCTATTTCTACTTCAGCAGGACACATATGTGTCTCCTCATCCAACATTGCTTGAAAATTTGTTAAAGAGTAGATTTTATTTAAAACGCGTACCTGCTGGCCCGTTTGGATTTTAGGTAAGTTAGTACACGGAATATGAAAATCCACAACTAAATTTTGGGGGTCATAAAGGGTAACTAACGGCTCACCACTATTAATTTGTGTACCTTCTCTTTTTTTATAAATTCCAATTTTTGCATCAAAAGGGGCATAAAATCGAAAGTTATCTAATTCAATTTTAGTGCGAGACAATTCTTTTTTGGCAGATAACCAGGCTTGTTTTCTTTCCTCTAAATCGTTAGCACTGATAAAACCTTTCTTATGTAAAGGAGCTAAACGCTTCAATTGAGACTTTAATAGTGTTTCACTATTTTGGGTAAGGACCACCGTATCCTCTTGATTGGGATCAACAATTTTAGCAATCAATGTTCCTTTCTTTATCGATTTGCCGCTGGGAATTAGAATATCCAGCATACCAGTAGTCTTTGCAAAGAGGATGGTGGCATGTTTAGGGTGGACGGTACCTAGTAATTTCACACTATATTCAAATAGCTGGGGGGAAATCGTTTTAGTTTCTACTATTTTACGTTCTGGTTCAGGTGGAGGCAGGGCAAAGAAATAAGCGTTAATTCCGTAACTTGACATTCCAAGCGCCAGGGTTAAAAAAATACTTTTAACTTTATTTTTGCGTAATTTATGTAGAAATAACTTTACGAAGTACATAAGAAGTCCAAAGGAAACCGATATTATACCCAAGATACATTTAAAATGTTAATTTTTGAACAGTTTGTGGTGGCTTGCTCTCTATCAGGACTTACTTATAGATTGCTACCCTTAAGTCATTATCTGTAGTCATCCACGCTCTTTTCATAATCTCTGTATTAAATGAAATTCCAACTTCACCATCTTTACTTACTGCAATGACACCCATCCCCCCCTCTAATATTTTATCCCTTTCAAAAAGAACGTAATGACAAGCTTCTTTTAATGACATATTGTGTTCCATCATCATGGCAATAGTGTGAGCCACCACTCCGCGTATAAGAAATTCACCCTCTCCGGTACCTGATACTGCACAAGTATTATTATTGGCATAGCAACCGGCTCCAATATGGCAACTATCTCCAATTCTCCCTGCCAGACAGTTACTCGTTCCTCCCGTAGAGGTGCCTGCGGCAAGATTACCATTCATATCCAGTGCGACGGCTCCTACTGTTCCCGTGCCTGTGTTGGCTAATACCTCTTCTTTCGTTTGAATTTCGTTTAATTCTTTAAAGATTTCGTATTGGTGCGGTGTAATAAAATAAGAATCAGGTTCCAAATGAAGTTTATTAATTTCGGCAAATTCTAAAGCCCCATAGCCGGATAATAAGATATGATGCGTTTTTTCCATAATAATACGAGCCAGACTAATAGGATTTTTAACATGGCGAACCATGGAAACGGCTCCTGCGTCTAGATTGCTGCCATCCATGATAGAGGCGTCCATTTCAACTTCACCTTTGCAATTTAGCGCAGAACCACAACCCGCATTAAACATAGGATTATCTTCCAGGGAACGTACTGCTATTTCTACTGCATCGAGAGCGCTACCTCCATTTTTTAAAACACGATAGCCTGCTTCAGCAGCTTCTGCTAATCCTTCTTCGCTTTCTTTTATGTGGCTTTTCAGGAACTTTGTTTCCTCACTTGCTCCACCGTGCACCGCAATTGCAATTTTTTTCATGTTTATTTTTCCTGTGAATATCCAAGATTGTCAGGAATGGCCGGGTCGGCCAAACAACGATTAGCAATTGAAAATTGACAGCCTCTTACCAGCAGGTGTACTTTCAAGTTTTCTACAAAAACAGGCTCACCTTCCGCAACTTCAGTAATATTTGTTTGGTTAATATGCCTGCCGTCAATAATTACCACCATACCTGAACCACGGCATTCTGCATCAGAGCCATTTTTGATAATGAGCGCAGTGTCTTCGCCTAGACCGATTCCCAACTGTTCGGGATTCATAATGATAGCATGCGCTAAACGGGCAAATCGACCGCGCTTAATAAAATGCGTATCAATAATACAATATTGCAAAATTCCTAAACCTGCTGAAGTGGATAGATTACGGTAAATCAGAGCTTCCGAGGAGCCACCGCCCATAATCATTACAGAAGACATCACCATAGCACCGGCGCTAGTGCCTGCAATAATAAAGTCTTCATCTTTTTGATATCGCTGTTTAATTACTTCAACAATAGGGGTTCCTCCCAAGATGGTGGAGAGTCTAAATTGATCACCTCCTGTAAAGAATATGGCGCCTGCGTCTTCTGCTCTTTGCAAATATTCTTTCGTTCGGGCTTCGTAGCGCTTTTTAATAGGAATAAATCCTATATTGCTATATCCCATGTCATTGAAAGCTTTTTTATAGGTTTTTTTGATTTCATTTGGAATTTCAGAGCCAGTAGTAATGACTTCGATTTTTTTATTCGACTCGGGAAGTAATTCACTTAAAATTTCATACCGTTTAAATTCTTTTTGTTGCTCTAGAGAGTCAGGAGGAGCTCCGCCTTTATCTTCTGCTCCACCTATAATTAATAGTTTTGCTTTAGGCGCCATACGCTACCTCATTTTCAACTTTTAACTTCTGCAGCTCTTTTTTAATAAATTCTATAGAGGAAAAAACATCCTCTACTGCATAGAGTATAAAAGTATTTACGCGCGCATGCCTAATCGCATGGGTCACGGCTTCATGCTCATCTGAGATAATTTTTACTATAGGAGGGGAAGGGGCTTTATTAATCCCATTTATTAAAAGTTGCGTAATTTCTTCGTGGGTACGCCCACGGCAATCTCTATCATGGCGAATAATTATTTCGTCAAAGAGGAGGGCCGTTTGGTAACCTACTTGCTCGATATCTTCTTCTCTGCGATCGCCTACTGCAGTAATGATTCCCACTTTCTTTGTGCAGTTATGGGTGTCAAGATAGTGTTTAAGTTCTGCAAAAGCGGCTTCATTATGAGCATAGTCAATCATTACCTTGCAGTGGGGAAAATCGAAAAGATTCATGCGTCCAGGCAAGTTTTCATGATTAGGAACAAAATTAAAAATCGCTTCTTGTATAGATGGAAGGGGAAGTTTACTGATAAATCCTGCTAAAACAGCCGGTAGTAAATTGGCAATCATACAAGGTGCTTTTCCCTCAAATGTAAGAGGAATATCTTTTACGTTTCCGAGCACGTAGGAGGCATCGCCTTTTTGTATAGTAATTTGATCATGGTTTACAAAGGCGGCTAGCCCCCCTTTTTGGCAATGATCGATGATCCGTGCGTTCTCTTTTGTACTAAATAAAGCAATGTTACAGGCTAGCTCCTCTTTAAATTCATATACCAAATCATTTTCTGCATTTAAAATCGCATAGCCATCTTTTTTTGTACTATGTAAAACCACTCCTTTCACTCTTGCCATTTCATCAATATGATGAATATCGTTTAACCCTAAATGGTCGCTCGTTATATTGGTTAAAATACTAATATCACAATAATCAAAACCTAAGCCCGAGCGAAGTATTCCGCCCCTTGCGCATTCTAAAACGGCGAAATTCACTTCAGGAGATTGCAAGACATGTTGTGCGCTCGTGGGGCCGCTACAATCGCCTTTATGAACCATTTTGTTATTTATATAAATACCTTCGGTGGTTGTAAAACCTACAGAACGAAGAGCTTTTTTGGCTTGTTCAGCAATTAAACGAACTACCGTTGTTTTTCCATTCGTACCCGTAACGGCAATAATAGGTATGCGAGAAGAGGAGAAATTGTCGGGATAAAGTTTGGACAGATATAAAGCACATTCATCTATATTAGCATCAGGAGATTCCCATATACTTCGTTGATTAACTCCATATCCTAAAGTAACACAGGGTAATCTGTGATCTTTAAAAACTGGAATCTTTCTTTTATTTGCCTCTTCTACAATAGTTGATAAATAAGGAGATAACTGCGCTTCATTTTTTAACCGTTTTAGTTCTGCGATTACCACGGGTAAATGCGAATAGGGCTTATTCTCTGCAAGTGAATGAACCAAATCTACGGCTGCTTTGGCTGCGTAAAGTCCTGCTTTTTCGATTTTATAAGAGAAGATGACATGGTAAATACCTAAGTCATCAGTCCCGTACGTTCTGCCAAAACCGCATTCCATGCCAGCTAAACTTTGTAGCTCTAAAGCCACATGCTCAATGACATGGCCTAACCATGTTCCTTCTTCCATGCGCGCATATAACCCTCCCGGTTTTCCCGGGGAGCAATAATGCCCATATAAAGTAGGCAGCATTTCTTTCAATCGATTATTAAAGCCGGAGATTTTGTTAGTAGGTAAATATTCGAACTTTTGTAAATCCAGTTTTACTACAATTAAATTCTTACGAAAATTAGACCAATAATTAGGCCCTTTTAAAACCTGAGTGCTTAGAATTTGCATTGACTCTTCCTTACTCAAGCAGCATCAAATAATGTAGAAAGAGTGAGGCTACTGCTTTGGTTAGTAATCCTGTACTCCATCCCAGAATGGCCTTAACAAGCTCCTAGTACTAGACTAGAAACAAAAAAAATTTTTTTCAAGTAGGTTAGCCTTAAAATCTGGTTATGCACCAATTTGCATGGTATTTAAATCTTTCTGTAAGGATTCTAATTTTTGATGCGTATCTGTCTTAAAACTAAAGAAACCGCAAGCATATAAGGGGAGTGAAATGGGGGCGGTGAGAATCGCTATAAAAATGCGGGCAAGTAGTTTTACTAAGCTTCTATGTTCGCTTAGGACTTCTTTGGCTTGTTCTATTGCCTGTAAACAAGTTACCTTTAATTTTCTTTTTTTAGTTTGCTCATCAACGTCGGAAAAAAGAAAAGCTGCTTCTTGTTCCTTTAACGTTTGAATAAGGGCAGAAAGGGTTATATATGCACGAGCATATTTTTTATTGCTTTGCTTATCTTGCATTTCCAATTTTTTTGCAGTCAGAGTTTCTATGTGTTCTTGTAGGGGAATAAACTTTTGAAGTTGTACCTTTGCTTTTGCATATTCCTGTTCTTTTCCAGCTTTTTTTAAAACCGAGGGAAGATGTTCCGGGTATTTTATTTGTGTAAAGTTAAATATATTTTGGTAGCGTCCGTCATCAATTTTCTTGAGAATCTCTACTTGTTCTGAAGGACTTAAAAGTGCTGCAGCAGTTAACACATCCCCCACAGCGAAAACTTTTCGATCAGCGCAATCCAGAATATTTAGACCATTGTGTCCTCTCAGGGTCAGCGGTAACCCATAATGCATCATGATTATTAAACAAGGCACATTTAAATTGACTAATGCAATGTCGAAGGGAGTATTTCCAAATGTATTTTCACAGTCCCATTTTGCCCCATATTGCAGTAAGTGATTATAAATACGTACATCTACCTCTCGAGAGGCGCATAGGTGGAGAGCAGTATTTCCATGTATAGTCTTTTTACCAACCTGTGCGTTATTTTGTAACAAGGCTTTTACTATTTTTTCATTTCCCAGACGTGCTGCCGCTATTAGTGCTGTGTCCTTTATCTCACCATTTTCGGAGTCTACATCCAGGCAAATAGAAGAGCACAACCGAAGTATCTGATTAACTATATTTACTGCCCCGGCCTCAGTGGCTAAATAAAGAGGTGTTTTCCCTTGATCATCTCGTGATTCCATTAAAAGCTTTAGGTTTCCTAAGGCGTGATTTTTTTCTAAAACTTCAATTAATTCGCTCTCCCTGCCCGGGTAGCGAAGACGAGCAAAAAAATAAATGTTTCTTGCCACATATTGCATACCAATTAGAGTAAGGAATTCTATTTGTTGTCTAAAAGTTAACAGTACTAGCCTTTTCATCAATGACATCCCTAAAGAATCATGACGGGTGGCTAAGAGAGGGAATGCTCGTATGGGATCTATACTCGCTCCAGATTCTAGTAACTCACAAATGGCGGTACTTGGATAGTTGTCCATTAGAGCTTTAAGGAGTGGGGTTTGTCCATCAACATTTTGTGCTTCTAATTGCGCTCCTTTTTTGATTAGTGCACGAATAATTTTTTTATTTTTCGCATAATGGAGCGCAGTACATCCTGCGTCATCAAATAATAAAACATTTATGTTTACTGCTAATAAATTATTTACCAACGCAAGGTTATCTATTATTACAGCGTGGATAAGGAGCGTTTGCTTTTGTAAATTTTTATTGTTTAACAATATAGCGCAATGAGAAGCAGGCAGATTTCTTAATTGAAGGATAAGCGGTTCAAGGAGCGAAGGGTATCGTTCAGCAGCGAACCATAATATATCGGGAAATCGAAAACTGGGGGAAAAAATTAAAACGGCTATGCCGCGCCTAACATTATAACTTCTTAAAAGGATTTGCTGTTCATGAACAGGGAGCTTAATTGCATTTAGTAAAAGAGTCGGCATGACATGTTGAGTTACTTGTTGCTGAACAGATTTTAATTCTTCCAATAAATTAAGCAGTGTTTTTTCCGATTTATCTGTCACTGTCAGAGGATTCCCTGCCTTAATTAAAAGCAAGGCGATTGCTATTTTATCCTCTACGCTAATATCCATATTTCGTAAAAGGGCATGCAAAGGTGTTTCTTTCTCTTTATTTACAAGTGAAATTAGCTGAGGAGCTACTTGAAGAATTAACTGGACTTTTTCCCGTATGTCATTCCCGGTACTTGAAGAGACAACAGCATGAAGCGCATTATTTCCTAAATGATTTTCATCTAGAATGTTAGCTCCATTTGCTAGAAGTAACTCTACTTCGCTGAGTTCCAGATGACGCAGGCATAGAAGGAGGGGGGTATTGCCTGCTTTATCTCGTGACCTTAGCGTATCAACAAGATGGATGGGATTTTCAAAAGACATCAAAGAAGCCATCGCCTCTGCAAAATAGAATGGCTGCTCTTCGATGATATAAGAAAGAACGCAAGTCTGGTTGGGAGTTATTTGGCCCAAATAGATGGATTGTTTGTTTAGCGAGAGAAATAAACCCGCCATCAGTAATCTTTTAAATAATGCTGGATGGCCAAGAGCAAATTTAAGTACGCCAGTTCCCGAAATTGTAAACAATGCAATATCCGCCCCTGCTTGTAGAAGTATTTCAGTAAGTTCCGGGTCTTGTGCCTGAACGGCTAAATGTAAGGGCGTAAAATAGTCTTTATTTCTAATATTGACTATTTTGCGTGCAGCATAAAGCGGAGCTAAAAATTTTACAATTTCATAAGATTTATTTGCTATAGCCCAATGGAGCGCTGTATTTTTTTGACTATCAGTAGATAACAACAACTCAGCATCGAAGCCAACTAATACTTCTATTTGATGCAAATTTTGTATTCTTTTGGTAGCGGTGATAAGCAGAGGAACTTGACCGGATGACCCTCTTAAAACGGAAAGATTATCAGAGTGAAAGGGACTGTGTAGAAAAGGAGTTAACAGATGCGATCTTTTGAGGACAATATAAGATAAAGATGATTCATATATTCCGCCTTCGACTCTGGAAAATAAAGAGCGCTGTGAACGAGCGTCCATTGAAGCAGAGGCAAGTACTATAGAATCAATAATATCACCGCAGCTTATTTGTATCGCGATATCTAAAGCATTTTCGTGTTGTCGATTTCTAACTAAAATTGAACATGAGGGAGCTACTAGTTGAAATACGTCTACATTTTCTGTTTTACAAGCAATATGTAAACACGTGTCACCTTCTTTATTTGTTTCATTTCCTTTATAAAAAGGTAGCAAATATTCAAGTAATTCTATATTACCTATTCTAGCAGCTATATGATGGGGATAATCACCATTTTGATTCGTTTGTATAATTAATTGAGGGTGCGCTTCCAGAAGTGTTTGCGCTAATGGGAGATGCCCTTTATTTATTATTCTTGTAAAAAAATAATCTCCGCTCTGAAGTTTTTTAGTAAGAATAGTAAAAAGGCTGCTGCTTCTTAATAGGGAAGGATTTTTTTTTAAAATTTCACTTAGATATTCTATATCGTTTTCAAGTAAATAAAGCCACGGGCTATTACATTCCACATCTGGGAACAAATTACGTTGTTGTTCAGGAGAGAGCTCAAAAATAGGTGGGAAAACCCGGGGTGGACAGTTAGTCGTTTCATCAGAAAAAAAAGCGGGTTCCTGCATTTTATTTTCCAAAAACCGCCTTTGGGTTGCCATTTTTTCTAAAGCGCGTGAAATGTTATCGTTTTCTTTGATTTCCTGTTTAATAATAGGGTCTATATAATCACCAAGCAAATACACACAATAAAGAACCTCGGAGTAATCAGCAGATTTGGGTCTTGCTAGTCTGCCTAGAATCTCTTCCAAAGACGGCCATTCTTCTTCTATAACTTCTGTGAGAGAGATGCGTTTTCTAACTATATGAGCTGGGTACTTATCGAAATAAAATTTTTGTGTTTCTTCGGGTAAATCATTCCAATATTCAAAGAATTGTACAATCCCCTCATTAGCATAAGCATGGGCATCAAATTCTTGTCCATGACCAATATCTATGGCTACAGACCCTTTTTTTAAAGCCTCGTAAAGTTTCCCCAAAGCGGTACAGAAACTGGAAGCATACAGCCGCTGGGTATGATAGCTTTGTATACATTGATAATAATTTTGTGCGTACTGTGAATGATGAGTGACTCTTTTTAATTCTGATGGTGAGAGTGAAGAAAACTTCTTCATTTCAGGATCAGTAGTACACAGATGGCAGGGCTTTCCTGTGGCACTTCCTTCTGCGTATGCCAGGGTTGTATATACAGGGATAAATAAGGTGTCGTCATCAGACAAAACAAATTCGTGTAATCGATACTCGTGAATATTGCAATTTGTAATATCCTTGTCTACCTGGAGGGTAGGCATAAGAATAAAATAAGGGCCTTCTCCCGGAGGAAGATCGTAGATATCGTCAGGGATATCCGAAAGTACTCTGGCAATATCTAAACAAAACATATTAGTGTAATTTAAAATTACTTCGTGGTGCTTTTCCGTATAAGCGCAATAGGTACCACGAATGCGGTCCCATCGCTGTTTAAAAAAAGTAATTACCTTTTCCCTGAATTGCGGTAGAGGGAGGCTTTTTAAGGTGACTTCTTGAAATAATTCATTGAGCTTAAGCAGGGTTAATTTATTCTCGAAAAGAATAAGGGCTTGTCTGGGATTTGTTGAAGGAATCGCTTTTAACTCTTCAAGTAAAACTCTACTCGTTTGTAAAAATTCCCTTACCATTTGCTGTGTAATATGCATCCAGCACCCCTATTCAAAATATGGGCATATAATATCTAATTAAATGAAAACTTTCTTCCTTCAAAAACATTTCTTTTCTGACTTCCTTTGTTTATAAGGTGTATCAAAGAATAAAATATGATACAAAAATCAGAATAATAAAAATCTCCAATAGGAATGGGATGAAAAATTTTTTTGTAGGATTTGTTGGATTTGTTTTTAGTATATTGATAAGTGTAGGTCTTGCCGTAGTTGCATTAAAAAATGGAGAGTCTATTAATGCAGCTTGGATTGTTCTCGCTTCTTTAATGACTTTTTTCATTGGTTATCGTTTTTACAGCTACTTTTTAGCCAACCGTATTTTGCAGTTAGACTCTTCAGCGATAACACCCGCATTAAAATATAATGACGGCCTTGATTACGTTCCCACAAACCGTTGGGTTTTATTCGGTCATCATTTTGCCGCTATTGCCGGAGCCGGCCCTTTAGTTGGTCCCGTTTTAGCTGCGCAAATGGGGTTTGCTCCTGGAATCATATGGATTTTAATTGGTGGGATTATTGGCGGGGCGGTACAGGATTTTTTTATATTAGTGATCTCAATGCGCCAGGATGGGCGCTCTTTGGGTTCTTTGATAACCAATGATTTAGGTAAAAAAACAGGCTTTATTGCTAAAATTGCTACTTTTTTAATTATGGTAATTATTTTGGCTGTACTTGCTCTTATTGTAGTGAAAGCCTTAACCCATAGCCCCTGGAGCCTTTTTACTGTCGCTGCCACTATACCTATAGGAATTTTTATGGGTTTATATGGATATTTTTTCCGACCGAAGCGTGTGGGGGAGGTATCTGTCATTGGTTTGCTTTTATTAATTCTAGCCATTTATGGAGGAAGGTTAGTAGCTGAAAATCCCGGTTGGGCTCCATTGTTTGACTTATCTGCTGAAAAATTAGTTTGGTGGATTTCAGGCTATGGATTTGTTGCTTCTATACTTCCTGTTTGGTTATTGCTGGCACCCAGAGATTATTTATCGACATTTCTTAAAATAGGGACCATGTTGGCATTAGCACTGGCTATTATTTTTATATCGCCTGTTTTAAAAATGCCTGCATTCACCCAATTTATAGACGGAAGTGGCCCCGTATGGGCTGGTAAGTTATTCCCTTTTTTATTTATTACCATAGCTTGCGGGGCTATTTCTGGTTTCCATTCATTAATTGCTTCTGGCACTACTCCTAAAATGGTCGCCAACGAAAAAGATACCCGTTTAATCGGGTATGGTGGAATGTTAATGGAGTCTTTTGTTGCGTTAATGGCTATTTGTACGGCGTCTTGTCTTGAGCCGGGTCTTTATTTTGCGTTAAATAGCCCTCCTGCGTTTATTGGTAGCACCATTGAGCAAGCTTCAGCCACCATTAATCAATGGGGGTTTTCATTAACCCCGGAAATGCTAATTAACACCGCTCAAACAATTGGAGAACAAACGATTCTTTCCCGTACCGGCGGGGCTCCTACTTTAGCTATAGGGATTGCTACAATTTTTTCGCAATTATTTAATCAGGCCACACTTGCCTTTTGGTATCACTTTGCCATTTTATTCGAAGCTTTATTTATTTTAACAGCAGTAGACGCCGGAACTCGAGCAGGGCGTTTTATGTTGCAAGATTTATTCTCCGAGTTTTTTCCTCGTATGGGTAATACCCAATCCTGGTTGGCAAATATAATCGCCACCTCTGTCTGTGTGGGTTTGTGGGGCTATTTTCTTCATCAGGGAGTAGTGGACCCTTTTGGAGGGATTAATACTTTATGGCCTTTATTTGGTATTGCTAATCAAATGTTAGCAGCCATGGCGCTTATCTTGGCCAGCGTTTATCTCGTTAGAAAAAATAAAGAACGCTACTTGCCCGTTACTTTGCTCCCTACCATTTGGCTTTTAATTTGTACTGAAACGGCTGCTTTTTTAAAACTGTTTGCTACAGATCCCCGACTGGGTTTTTTAGCGCATGCGAAACAATATAAAGAAGCTATACAGCAAGGCTCATTGATTGCCCCCGCCAAAACATTAACTGAAATGCGGGCGGTAATTATGAATGATTATATAGATGCCTTGTTTACTTTCGCATTTGCAGGGATTGTGTTATTTTTGGCCATATGGGGTGGAGTTCGCATGTATCAAATGATAAAAGGGAATTGCCCACGTGAAAGCTTGGGCAATCATTTAGATAAATCTCTCGTTAAAAATGCACGGTGTTGCTAACGTATTCGACAAAAAAAACAGATTGATTATAATTTAACAACTTTTTGTTTTATTTAAGCTCCTTATGCAAAACTACATATCCATAGGAAAGAGTCCCAATTTTTTTATAGCCTTGTGCGGTTATAAAGGCCACTCTTTTTTGAGTTTAGGGGTTAAAGTTGATAACCGTGTTCACTTTTTAGGATCTTTTGGAAAAAAAGCCTGGGCTTTTGATTCCTGCAAACCGTGGCAGATTCTATTTGGTTTGAGTTCTTGGATAGAGGACGAAACTTTTATATTTGAAAAAGCGCATGAAATTCAATATAAAGCTTTTACCATTTCTTTTGCACAATATGTTGAATTTTTGAATTATTTAAAAGTTTTAGAAGAAAAGCAGAATGATGAAAAAGTAAAACAGGGGCATAATTTAAGTTGGAGGGATTATTTTTATGCTTTTTTGCCCAGCGGAAATGGTGGTTTACGTTGGGCCCGTCTATCCGAGCAGAGATCAGATAATGACAAAGAGAGTGAAGTTGCTGAGGATTTACCCAGTTATAGCACGCTTCATTTAGGAAATACTTGTAGACATTCCTCTATAAAATTAGCAAATAAAGTGGGGCATCACTCTTTTGGCAAAGGACTTTCAACTTTTTTCCTCAAGCCCCCCCCATTAAAAGCAAAGAATAACCAGGGCCTCGTAACCGAAGGGTATTTCTACATATTACCACTACCTCCTGGGGCATTCGGGCTCTCAGGTAAGGAAAAAACTATCGCTGAGCGTTTATATAGCCGTTTAGACGAAATTTGCATGTCACAACAAGATAATCCTTTGACTATAGAAAAATTTAAAAAACTAAAAGAACTCTACGAGCAAGTTACTGAAAATGCTGAACTAGGACTTTTTGAATTAATTAAATGCATCTTTGAATGGGAAAAACAGAATGCTAGTCTCATCGCATCGCACCGAAAACATCACTGGTTTACATTTTCTACCGCTACAGAACGTATGTTTGCTAATTTCCACAAAGAATTTCAAAGCTTGGGAACAACTTTCTCTCCCGTCTGATAATATTAATTCCTGACAAAAATTTTGTTATGTTCGCAAAGCAGACAAGCTATTGTTCAGCACCAAATCAGAAAGGGTTGCCCGCCTTCCGGGCATGACAGTTTTTTTGAAAGGTACTGAGACAATAAGCTGTCATTCCCGCGTAGGCGAGAATTTATTCTTCATTTAGCACAGTCGAATTAAAGAAAGGGGGTTAATGCTCTTCCACAAGAAATGTTTTCTTACAAACCTGATATCCGCTTTTTTTACTTTTGGCGCTATAGAAATGTTCCCTGTCCAAGTGGTTGCAAACTTCTTCAACTTCGAGATTATTTAAACAGCTCGCTAATGTTTGGCCTCTGCACGGGAAAATTCCTTTATTAGGATTGATTGCATCGTAATGAAGATTTTCCCATTTCTCATCCTCTTCTGCATAATAAGTCCTATAATTGGTAATTTGATAGTTTGCATTTAAAGTAAACACTTTCATTGCTGCATTATTGGCATGAATGCGGCTAATTGAAGGGGTGGAAAAAGCATAGATCCCTAAATTGGAGCCAGTGACAATTTTTCGGATTTCATCCATGTGGGTATGCGCAGTTAAGAGAGTTACTTCGGTAAAGTGAGAGCTATATGTGTCCAGGATCTGGATGAATTTTTTAACGTATGCTTTCTCCCACAGGGGGTGATCATGATTATTTAACCCCGGAGGAATATGCATGGCAATTAATAATTGTTTACCGGTATGATTTTTTATCTGTTCTTCAAACCATTGTAATTGATGGATAGCATTTTCATTTTGGTGAGGCGGTTTAGGGATATAAAAGGGGAGTTTGGCAAATAGCACACTATTTAGCGCAATTAAAATGATATCTTTATTGTCTTTCATTACATAAGTTGAATAGTAGCCATACTCTTGCATTGAAGAGTCATCAATCATTAACTCAGTACAATGTAAACAGGAGCCTTGCCAATCTTTGGCAAGGCTTAAGGGCGAACCTTTTTTAGATTGAAACGCTTGATAGTTCCCTGATAAAGAATCATTATTTCCAGCAATGTAAAAAAACGGTTTTGAATAGATATTCGCCAGGAATAAGCTATGAAAAACAGTACTAATATTTTCTTGTCTTTTAACAGAATTAAAAAAAGTATGTCCGGGGAAGTCGCCTAAGGTAATTATAAAATCCACATTTTTTGAAAGCTCGGTTAGTTTCTTCATGGCTGAATCTAGAAGAAGTACGCCCGCATCAGATTCCGAAGAAGGGTGAGAAATGGCTTTATCAAAATGAATGTCGGTAATAACTAGAAACTGCGTATCGGCAAAAACAGAAAAAGAAATAAATAATAAAAGAAATGAAAGAATTCGCATAAACAACGATAATTTTCTAAATTGCATACAATTGTATGCTTCATTAAAGTTAAAAACAAAATATTGTGTCATAGGTAATGATTAATGAAAATTTATTTGGCCTCAAAAAGCCCGCGAAGACAACAGTTACTTTCTCTAATGGGGGTAGAGTTCGAAGTTTTAAAAATCGATATCCCCGAAATGCAAAAGGAAGGGGAAAGCCCAGAGGAATACTCTAAACGTATTACAAAAGAAAAATTAAACGCAGCCTGGGATTTCTTGGAACAAGAAAAGTTACCCTATTTGCCTATACTTTGTGCGGATACTGAAGTAGTAATAGAAAATAAAATTATAGGCAAACCTAAAGATTATCAGGATGCCTTTAACACTCTTAAAAGTTATTCAGAAAAAAGCCATTGGGTGTTAACTAGTGTGGGAGTTAAATATTGTAATTATCAAAATATTCAATTAAATAAAACCCAAGTCTACTTTGACCGATTAACAGATGAAGATATTCATGCTTATTTAAAAGTAGATAATTATAAAGATAAAGCAGGGGCTTATGGCATTCAAAGTTATATTGCCCAGTTTATACCCAGGATTAATGGCTGTTATTATGCAGTTATGGGGCTTCCACTCAATTTGGTGCGTCAATTACTCAATGAGGTAAAGAAAGAGTTATGACAATCAGGAGGGCGCTACAAATATTTGGTAATTTTAGGCAATATTTGCCCAAAAAATGATTTTAATGTATATTACAAGGCTCATTTTTCTATAAATAGGTATAATACATGCGTTTATTACAACCCATTTTTGAACAACAAGAAAATAGATACTTTACTTCCACCAGACATCGGTTTTTTTCATTAGCAGAACCTATTCAAGCCACGAAAGAAAAAAAATCTGACTTTTGGGCATTTCTTTTAACCCCTGCAGTGGATGTTTTCGTATTGGCCCCGGCCTATGCAATTGAAGCCTCTATCCACTTGCTCAATGCAAGTGCCTCCCTTTTAAGAGCAGCATATCTATGGACGCTTAATCAACAGCAGTCTGATTCAATCTTAGACCATGACACTAAACGGGAACTTATTGATGCATGGTCATCCATTAAGCATGCATTGTCGGGAATTATTGCCCGTATGTGTAATGCCGCTTTAAGTATAGTTGGATTAATTATTAGACCTTTTGTGAGCTTCTTACATTTTATTTTTGAAGACAGGCCCCAACAACTAACCTATGAGCGTATGCAATACCCTTCGGCGCAAGCTCCAGTAAGGCATGCAGGTATATATCCTCCGGTTTACTCGCAAGCTCCTGTAGAGCCCACTGCACCACCTGCCCCTCAGTATGATCAGGTTGGTTATGGCCAACCTTATTCCTATGGATTTGGAGGTGGATATTACGGCTGACATAGCCCAGATATCCCGCATGCCCACCAAGCTGTGCATGCGGGAACTCTCCTTTCGCTCCACCATTTATTTCCATCGGTCACGCAAGTGCATATTAATCCGTTTAAATTTGGCCTATAGGGCAACTATCGCATTTACAACCAGGGCCGTTATATATGAGCCATAAATAAGCAACAATAATCCCCCATACCAGCGAGAGATTCTTTTTTTAAATTTAAAGCTAATTAGTAGAAGGACGAGCGTTATGCCAAGCATAATAGGAATGTCTCGCCATAATATAGCATGGCTAATTGCGGAGGGATTAATAATCGCAGGAAAGGCCAACACTAATAGTAAGTTAAACATGTTGGAGCCTAAAATATTACCTATGGCAATATCATCCTGCCCATTTAAAGCAGCCATAATCGATGTGGCTGCTTGAGGTAAGCTTGTACCTATGGCTACTACGGTCAATCCAATTACTAATTGACTAACGCCAAGCGAAGAAGCAAGTTTAGCGGTATTAATTACCAGGTAGTGGGCACTGATGGGTAAAACAATAACTCCTATTATTACGCTAATCCAATTAAGCTGGATGGAGCGGTTGGTTTTTATCATTTTCCGTAACTCGCGTGCGTAAGGGTCAACAGTATTGTGTCTGGCTAAATAAATAAAATAAGCGACAACACCTATGGCAGCTAATAGAAACAGGGTGCCGTCTAATACACTTAAATATCCATCAATCATGAGTGAATAGGTAAAAAGCATAACTAAATACAAAAGGGCATATTCTTTCCGCAAAATAGTGGATTGAATAACTAAAGGACGGATCACTATAATAATTCCAAGAACCAACCCAATATTAGCAATGTTCGATCCGATTGCATTGCCCAAAGTTAGATCATTACTGCCATAAAGGGCTGCACTGAGGCCAACCATAATTTCAGGACTGGAAGTGCCAATCGCCACAATGGTAAGACCAATAAGCAAAGGAGGTAAACGATAGGAATGAGCAATACCCATAGCACCTGTTATCAAATGATTGGCTGCCCAAAAGAGGGTAATTATACTGATTAAAAGAAAAAGAATAGCGCTCATGAGGAATCTCGGAAAAAAGTTATAGTAGCATTTAAAATTAGGAGGGAGCAATTCGTGGTTGTCTACAAATATGACTTATATTTTCAAATGTAGGTTAGCGCCGGCCAGGCCGAACATTTCTGCCTTAACAAATTAGTGGCGTTTAGACGCGGTCAATCTGACACCATGTTTCAATGACACTACGAATGGGTTGAGGAAGCCCATACTCTTTTGTTTTTTCAATGCTAATCCACTTTCCCGGAACTTCTTTAACATAATTTTCTAATGGGGCTATTTCTATTGAAATAATCTCCATGGACAAATGGTAGTGACTAAAGCTATGTTTTAGCTTGCATAAAGAAAGGATTTCTATTGGTTTATATGAAAAATTGTCTCCTAAAAATTCCTCTAAATTGTTTCCTCCAAATATGGGCATTGACCAAAGCCCTCCCCAAATGCCAGTGGGCGGATTTTTTTCCAGGTAAATTTCCTGGTTATTTCTGTGGAGTAATAAAAATGTTTTACTATGAGTCGGCAACGATTTTCTAGCTTGTTTATAAGGCAGAATATTTACTTTTCCTTGTTGTTTAGCTAAGCATGAAAGAGCAAAGGGGCAAATACCACATTGTGGTTTTTGCGGCGTACACAAAGTGGCCCCGAAATCCATAATAGCTTGCGTATATTGTGCACATGAATGCAAAGGCATACATAGTTTAGCTAATTCCCATAATTTCTTCTTGGTTCTGGCTTTTTTAGGATCTTCTTCTACTGCGAAATAACGGCAAAGAACTCTCATTACATTTGCGTCTAAAATTGGAGTCGGTTTGTTAAATGCTAAAGAGGTAATGGCTGCAGCCGTAGATGGTCCTATCCCGGGAAGTTTAACTAAAGCCTGTGGCTCATCCGGAAATTGACCGTCTAATTCAAAGGCAATAATTTTTGCTGTTTTATGTAAATTCCGTGCTCTACTGTAATAGCCTAAGCCCGACCAGAGGCGTAAAACTTCTTCTTCATGTCCGTTTGCCAGCGCCTCTACGGAAGGAAATTGCTGTATAAAACGTATGAAATAAGGAATCACGGTTTGCACTTGGGTTTGTTGCAACATTATTTCAGAAACCCACACGCGATAAGCAGTTTTTGGATGCTGCCACGGTAGATTTTTTCTACCGGAGCAGGCAAACCATTTTAAGAGAAGTGGACCAAACTCAAGCATTTTATTTAAGAAATTTCATTTAAAAGATTTTTTAACGAATTTTTTAAATGTTTTATAGGTTGATGTAATGACTTTTCTAACAGAACTTTAGAAACGAAGGGATTAATCTTGTCAGCATCTGCAACCAATACGGGATTAGTAATTTTTCCGGTGAGTCGTAAGGGTAAATTACCATTTAAAAATGTTTGTAATTTTTCTAAAAGGACATCCTGGGTTAGTAATTTTACACCCAGCTCATTATCCACTTGCAAATCTTGCAAATTAATATGGCCATTACCAGAAAGTTGCAGATTGTTGGTTTGTAACAACAACGTATCATTTAAGAAAAAACTATTATGCAATCGGTATTGAATACTTAATAAGTCAAAATGCGTTTGGCCATTTTCGTAAGAAATAGGTCTAAATATTTCTGGTTTTAGCGCTAACTTTAGGTCGAGCTCATCATTAGTAAATAGCGCGTGGACTCTACTAGTAAGATCCTTGGCTAGTTTATTTAAATTAATGCCATAAAGCACACCTTCTTTGATAGTTAAACTACCATTACCTTGAATATCGTCTTTCCAGTTATCGTCTTTAAGTCGTACTGAAGCATGAATAGAAAAATCCAAAAGACCGTTTACCAAATTTAATCCTAATAAGTTATTTATCAGGTGATTAGAATTAATCGTAGTTGCGGTTTGGTTGATTGAGAGCTTTTGGGCAACAAAGTTATAACTGAGGTCTCCTACAGATTCTCCGCCATATAAAGACAAATTCAATGGATTTAAAATAAGTTCATCGGCTGAAGATAAAAGTGTCGTTTTGATCGTATCAATTGCAATATCTTTATAGCGCAAATTGGTAACAGTCAGCTGCCCCTCCAAACCTTTTTCTTTCAAAAATTTAATAGGATTTAGAATGAGAGCTTTTAAGTGAGTCCTTCCTTTAAAGTGGAAGCTACTACTAAAATGATCATTAGGTAGTGAGGCTAGTAAATTACCTTTTACGATTATAGGGAAAAAATCGTTATGTAGGTTTAATTGGGTAGCCCCCATCTGCAAACCTGAAAGGATAAATTGTTTGTCGCCATAAAGAATTGTAATCTGTCCGTGAGTAAGTAAAAGATTATTTATTGAAAATTGAGGTATTTTTTTAACTTTTTCCAGGACTTGTTGTTCTTTAGGCTTAGTAACTACGGCTTGTATCTCATGGTTCTTTTCATTCAAATTAAAGGTCAAGGTAAAATCATCAGCATGTAGTTGAGTAAAAACCAATTTACCTTTAAATAAAGCCCCCCACTGCAAATTTAGAAAAACATCTTCAATAAAAAGAGCATAGTGGGGAAAAGAAGAGACATTTTCCAGCTTAACATTGGTTATTTTCACTCCTGGTTTAGGAAAAATTTGCCAGCGAATATTTCCTTTAATTTCGCTGTGGAGCGGAGTTAATTCAGAAAGTTGTTTATTAAATAGGTCGTGAATGACCTCCAAACTTACTGATTTAGTCAAGTACCAAATAAAAATAAAAGAAACAAGCCCCAGGGCTATGAGCGAGAAGATTATTTTTTGTATTAAGTTCATCATGATTTTTTTGGGGAGGGAAAATTTCAATAGAATAGTAGGAGTGCAACTGTATAGTCAACCCAGAAAGCTCCTGCTCTGGTTAAATAAAATGTAGGTAGGCCTTTCGACCTCTACCTACTGCCAAGGTAGCGCGCTGACTGCTACTACGCCTCATTTGTAACTCGCTATGATGAAAACCTGTCGCTTTTGCAATTTGGTTATTCCCTTTCTCTTTTCAAAATGATAATCTGATTTTCCCCCCTAAAAAATCCTAATAAAGGGGTTGTACTCAGGATGAGACAAAAAACACTAAGGAGAGCAAACCATGCAACAAAGCCAGTGGGAAGTTGTTATTTTAAAACCTACCCAAGTTTTTCTTTCTTTTTTATCTACCCAGTTACCTGATATTGAATTGCCTGAATTACGGTTGATCCAAACGGATACCACTGCCTATGTGATTCCTAAATTTGACGATGAGGAAAAAACCCTTGACGAAATAGAGCGTCATTACACACGCATGTTTAGTCATGAAATTAGTCGCTGGTTAGGTGAAGATATCGGTAATGAGGTAAAAGCAAGCTTTCTAGACTTTTTATGTTGTTTTAAATTTGAATTGCATTCACAAATTGTATTAATGGAATCTAGTATCCAGTCTGGTCAGCAATTATTATGTGTAAAACCTCGCTCTGTTCTATTAAAATGGATAAAAACGGCTATAGAAGAACCAGACGAAGAAATTACCACTGTTTTAGAACGGGTAAATATTTCGCATTTAGCTGAAAATGCCACCGTGATTGTAAAGAATTTCACCCAGTTGTCAGAAATAAAACCTTTTCTTGAACATTATTTTCGGCCTATTTATAAAACTGAAATGTATCGTATGTGCGATCGTTCTGATTATTGGCCAAAAGTTAATTCATTCCAGGAATTCAATCGTTACTTTGCGGTAGAGATACATACCCAATTAATTCAATTGAACTAAGGAAGGTGGGTTATGGAGCCTGTAGCAATAGCAATTATAGGGACAGTTGTCTTTGGTGCAGTAACAGCTCTTTCAGTATTTATTCGTCAAATATTATTGAGTCGTGATAAAAATCTGAATGATAAAGCGCAGCACCGTGCTCTTGCTCAGGAAACCAGAGAGCTTGAGAAACTACGAAAACAGCTGGAAAGTGGAAAGCGCTATGACTCGCATTATCAAGTCCTGGGTGTTAATAAAGAGGCGATTCAATACATTGATCAAAAAATAGAAGAAATCCTAAGCAAAAAAATGGCTCTTATTACTCGTTATACGCAGGTTGTTGCTAAAGAATCTTCGGCAATTATTGATGGTGCGCATAATCAAGAGAGGAAAGTGGCCTGTGATTTGCTTAAACAAGAAATTGATCAGGAAATAAAATTTTATGATAGCGAGTTGCAACAACTCCAGGCGAGACGTTCTGCTATTTGGGATGCTCATGGAGAGCTGTTAGGCTATCTAACTGATCAAGAAAAATCACGTAATCAAATTTTAGATACTATTTATCAAAGTCATAGCAATGTGCTAGAGAAAATCTATTTGCGCCATAATGAAATTGCGGAGCATATTGCCACGAAATCCATTGATGCGGGTACAGATTCTTTCAAAATCATTACATCCCCTTTACGGATGCTTCTCGATTTTTTCAGATCCAGGAATATTTCACCCGATAGGGCCGTGGAGGAAATCGAGGCGCGTAAAAAAGTGCAAAATGCCGAAGCTGATATTAATGAAGCAAAGGATGAAATAGAAAAAGAAAACGAAAAAACCCCAGAGTTATCTATATAGATTTTTGTTTCCTCTCCCTTATAAATACCCCCTGGTCTTCTGACGGGTAAGAATTTAGAACAGGGCATGTTGATGGGTCTTTAAAAATTTTAAAATATCCCCAAATAAATCTCACAAAAATAAATTTTTATTTGCCATCTTGGGCATAAATAAGATATAATACAGAAATTTTACACTTTGAAACAATTTTTAAGTCATTTCATTGTGCAAACATGGAGTATTTTTCTATGAAAATCAAACGTTTATTTTTATTTCTATTCTTTTCTTTTACTACAGCCGTCTCTTCAGCTGCCGATCTAAATAGATTATTACCAGATGAGCGTAATACCATCGAGGTATTTCAAAAAGCGTCCCCTAAGGTGATTTTTGTGCATCGCTTGGCAACTGTATTAAATAGGTCTTTACGACCTATGGAAGTACCTGCAGGAGCAGGTAGTGGAATTATTTGGGACGATAAAGGGCATATTGTTACTAATTTCCATGTGATAAAAGATGCCGATAAGGTAGCAGTGAGCATTGGTAAAAGCACTTTTCCCGCAAAAGTGATTGGCGCAGAACCCCGCAAAGATATTGCGGTTTTAGAACTAAAGTCTCCAAAAGCACTTGCTTTACTGAAATCATTTACTCCCTTTGAAATTGCACATACCCATGATTTGATGGTTGGGCAAAAAACTATTGCTATTGGCAACCCTTTTGGTCTTGATCATAGTTTAACTATCGGTGTTATTTCTGCAGTAGGAAGACAAATGCCGGGAATAGGCGGGGTTGCTATTCGCGACATGATTCAAACCGATGCATCGATTAATCCCGGTAATTCAGGTGGACCCTTACTGGATAGTGCTGGGCGCTTAATTGGTATGAATACGCTTATTTTTTCACAATCGGGCTCTTCTGCAGGCGTAGGTTTTGCTGTTCCCGCAGATGATATTGCCCGGATCGCTTCACAAATTATAAAAAATGGGCGTGTAGTATTAGCAGGAATTGGCATTCAACGAGTAGAACCGCGCATTGCTTCGCAATTAGGTATACAAAAAGGCGTTCTAATAGGTGACGTACTTCCTGATACCCCCGCTGAAAAAGCAGGTCTTAAGCCAACTTACCGCAATCATTTTGGCCATATAGTGCTTGGGGATGTTATTGTTGCCCTAAGCGGTCATTCTGTACCAAATTATGATACACTGTACAACTTATTAACTGACATTAAAGTTGGGGAGAAAATAACCCTAACTGTTTTACGAGATGGGAAACCCATTAATCTTGCTATGAATACTATTGACATAGCTGCTACTTACTAGAGGTTTTGATGAAAGAACATACATTAAGTTTGGTAAATAATTTACAGGAAAGTTGTTTGGGTTTTTCAATAGATGAAATTCAGCTTTTTATTGCGTTGGATGCCCAAGAACTTGAAGAACTAGCAAATTTTCGTACGATTAATTCGCGATCTATTTTACATAGAATTGCTGTAACTGAAAGCTTGACCCAAGATCTTGGCCCTTCATATTATCGTCAACTAGAACAGCTTCTTACTTTCATGAAAAATAAATTTTTACGTGAAGATGGGGAGAGAGTTACCAGTAAGCTGATTTTTAATAAAAAAATTTCTTATATTAGGGACTTAATTGCTCTGGCAGAACGGTGCGGGGTGCAAGAAATTTTCAATAGTCGTCAATACATTGCTAACTACTGTGATAGTCCTGAGTGGCAAAATAGGGTGGCATTTTGCCAAGAGAGAGATATGTTGGCTTTAACTTTCGATGACATAAAAAGATACAGCCAACGTAAAAGGGTAATGCCTGATTTGAGAAAGACGACCCTTGAAGATTTTGTAAGTGAATTAACTAGCTTGCGGACTAAATGTGGGCGGTTAGAGCAAGAATTAGCAGAAAAGAGCGCATCAGAGCAAGCAGCGGAAGCAAGATATCAAGCTGCAACCGCCTCTTATGATTTAACTGTTAAAGAACTAACAGGGAAAAGTGAGGAAATAGAGGGGCTGCAGTCTAGCAATTTTAAGTTACGAGAAGAATTAGAACAAAGAGAGAGCCTAATTGCTGAATTGCGTTACAGTATAGAATTGGCGAATAAAAAAGCCGAGGCAGCTGAGCAGCACATGAATAGCATCACTCGAGATATGACTAGGCTACAGCGGGACTATCATGAACAAGCTATGGCAAACAATGATTTGAGAAGAAAATTGGGTTCCTCGACTAAAAAAATTGAAAAAGTACAGGGAGCGATTAATGGTCTTTTAGATGCAATGGGTGCGGCGAATTCGGATAGTGAAAGAGAAGCAACTCCTCCTTCTTTAAGAGTTACACCTTCCAGGGCAAGGATTAGACAAAGCTCGGTATTAGACGCAGACACCTCCGATGATGAAGCAACACCAGCCCATCCCACGGATACTCCTATTCGCCTTAGCCAAGTAAGAGGCAGTTTTTTAGGACCCCGTAGTTCATCGAATGACCATCTGCCAGCTGCAAAAGTGGCACGAACTACTACCCAAAGATCGCCAACAAGCTAAATATCTTTTCTAACCCCATATTGTTTATGATAACTGAGTAGGTGTTGTACCTGCTCAGTTTGATTTTTTTCTTCTAAATAGTCTAATAAATCAAAGAAGGTAATGATGGAAACAACTGTTACATCGAGATTCTCGATTTCCATTACAGTGGAGCTATTTCCTTGACCTTTTTCGCAGCGGTCTAATGCAATGATTACGCCTTTTAAGTTTCCTCCATGAGATTGAATTAAAGTTTTGGCTTCCCTAAACGCGGTACCGGCTGTAATAACATCGTCAATGATGACGGTATTCCCTGATAGCGGGGCACCGATAAGTATTCCACCTTCGCCATGATCTTTGGCTTCTTTACGATTAAAGGTAACAGTAACATCCATACCCATTTCTGATAAAGAAATAGCGGTGGCGGTAGCAAGAGGTAATCCTTTATATGCCGGGCCAAAGAGATTATTAAAAGAGATTTTCTTTGCTAGTAAAGTTTTAGCATACATTTCCCCTACCTTCTTTAAAGAGTGGCCCGTATAAAAAAGCCCTGCATTAAAGAAATAGGGGCTTAGACGCCCTGATTTCAATTTAAATTCACCAAAGCGTAAAACTTTATATTCTAAAGCGAGTTCAATAAATTCTTTTTTTATATTTTCCATTTTGGCCATTGTTTTAAAAAACTAAAAAAAACCGTTAACACTCCATAAAAATGTATGTTAAGTTATATGGTCGTCTTGTAGCAGTATAAGACCTGACGGAATAAATGGAAATAGAATAGTAAGTGAACATACGTTCTGAATTATTGTTTAAAAGGAGATGCGGATGTCGCAAAGAGAAGTAGGACAAGTGAAGTGGTTTAATGAAAAGAAGGGATTTGGATTTATTATCAATCAAAATGGCGATGATATTTTCGTTCATTATAAAGACATCCAGGGTGAAGGTTTTAAAACATTGCATGAGAATGACAAAGTTAGTTTTGTACTAGACAAAGGGCCAAAAGGTTTTAAAGCGCAAGATGTTCTAGTAGAGAATGAGTGAAGAGCAAAAAGTAGCGGTAATTACAGGTGGAGCAAGTGGGATTGGGCTGGCATTAGCAGAAGCCTGTTTAATGAACAACATGCATGTTGTTATTGCCGATATAGCCACCCATAACATCTCCACAACGCTTGGTTCTCTATCAGCTTTCTCCAATAAAGTTCAAAGTATTCTTTGCGATGTAAGCATCATTAGTGATGTTAAAAAATTAGCGGACCAAGTTTTTGAGCAGTTTGGGCGCGTGGATTTGCTGATCAATAATGCTGGCATTAGCGGTCGCCTGGCTCCATTTTGGGAACTTACCTTAGAAGAAATTCATCGGATTATTGCTATTAATTTATTCGGAGTGATTAATGGCACACATGCGTTCCTGGCTCGAATGACTGCGCAAGAGCAAAGAGGCCACATTGTAAATATGGCCAGCGTTTATGCATTATGTAGTGGCTCTTATATGGGCCCCTATGCTGTTTCTAAACATGGGGTGCTGGCATTTTCAGAGTCTATGTATTTTGAATTGCAGCAACATAACGTTCCTATAGATATATCTGTAGTTTGTCCTTCTTTTACTAATACCAACTTAATTGCTCACTCATTGGAAAAAGACCCCAGCCAATTAGGTCAAATAGTCGCTCAATTAATGGAACGAAGTAGACCGGTTGCAGAAGTTGCCAACTTTATAATGCGCGAAATTGAAAAAAAAACCTTTTATATCTTGCCGGATAAAGAAGTAAAAGCTTATGCCGAGCAGCGAATTAATGCTATAAGTGCAGAGAGTACTCCCAGCGAACATAGTTTGGAGAAATTAATTGCCAGTTTAAGTAAAAGGGCAATGAAGCATTCCAAATAAAGGATATGTATGGCAGCGCCGCTTTTTTATTTATTGCAGAAAAAAAAGTTTTTGCCTTTATTTCTGACGCAATTTTTTGGTGCATTTAATGATAATGCATTTAAAATGTCTATGTTGACTTTAATTAGTTATCATTTAAGTAGCTCGCAAATTCAATCTGAAAATTATCAAGCCATTGCTAGTGGACTGTTTATACTTCCTTTTTTTTTATTTTCAGGTACTGCAGGACAATTGGCAGACAAATATGATAAAGCAGTACTGACACGCATCATTAAATTATTAGAAATTGTGTTGACCACTTTAGGCGGACTTTCACTCTATTCGGGGAATATCACGTTAATGATGATTACTTTAACGGGTATGGGCATCCATTCTACTTTTTTTGGTCCTGTAAAATATGCCATTTTGCCCGATCATTTGCCAAAAACAGAACTATTAGGTGCCACGGCACTGATTGAATCGAGCACGTTTATAGCCATTTTATTGGGGACAACCTTAGGCACTTTAAGTATTGCGGGAACTGGAGAAAGGGCATTTAATGCAATTTTGTTAATTATTTGCATAGCAGTGGTGGGGTTTATAGCAAGTTGTTTTATTCCCCCTACTACATCGCATACTCACAACCTGCAAATCGTTTGGAATCCATGGCGTGCAACCCGACGCATGTTGCGAGAGGTGGGAAAGCAGGCAAAAATTGTTCCTGTGGTCTTTGGAATTTCATGGTTCTGGTTAGTAGGTGGAGTTATATTAACTAAACTTCCTGATTACGCTAACTATGTACTGCATGCGCAAAGCACAATTTTTGCTTTATTTCTTGCCTTATTTTCTATAGGAATTGCTGTAGGCTCTCTTTTTATCAATTATGTTTTAAAGGGGGCAATCACCCTGAAATATACACCGCACGCTATGTTGATTCTTTCGTTTTTTATAATTGATCTTTACTTTGCCACGCCCACAAACGTACCTCAAGAGCCTCAATCCTTCCTTGTGTTTTTTCACCTGTGGGCGAATATTCGGGTAGTAATAGACTTCTTCTTGGCAGCAGTTTGTTGTGGAGTATTTTTGGTCCCTTTTTATACTTATTTACAAGTACTGACGGAAGGCCACTTGCGGGCTCGATGTATTGCAACCAATAACATTACCAATGCTTTTTTTATGGTTATAGGAACGCTGTTAGTAATGTTTTTTTTATACTTGAATATCTCAATAATAGGCGTGTTTCTTATCTTAGGGATATTAAACATTCTGGCCGCATTATTATTAGCTTATTTATTGTAGGTTGGTGCCAACGGCACAACTACCAATCCTGAAAGGATTATTAGTTTGCTGCCGTCTATATCCAGGCACGCACAGGTAAAAACTGGGTATATAACTTTTCTTCTTCCGAATCTTTCTCTGGCTGCCAATTGTAAGCCCAGTTCACAACAGGGGGGAGAGACATCAGAATAGATTCCGTTCTGCCCCCGGATTGCAGACCAAATAGGGTTCCTCGGTCGTAGATTAAATTAAACTCTACGTATCTTCCACGCCGATATAATTGAAAGGATTTTTCCCTCTCGCCAAATAGAGTTTCTTTTCTTCTTTCTACAATGGGTACATAACCTTTAATAAAATGATCCCCAATGCTTCTCATTACGCCAAAACTATGGTCGAAGCTGATTGCATTGTAATCATCAAAGAAAAGCCCGCCAATACCACGGGCTTCATTGCGATGTGTTAAATAAAAATAACGATCGCACCATTCTTTAAATTCTTCATATAAATGAGAGCCAAAAGGATCACATGCGGCTTTGGCATTTTGATGCCAAAACTTACAATCTTCCTCAAAACCATAATAAGGAGTTAAATCGAATCCCCCTCCAAACCACCAAATTGGATCAGCGTTTTCTTTTAAAGCAGTAAAGAAACGGACGTTTGCATGAACAGTAGGAACATAAGGATTATCAGGATGAATGACTAAAGAAACGCCCATGGCCCGAAAGTTTCTTCCTGCTAATTCAGGCCGACTTGCAGTAGCAGAAGAGGGTAGTTGTTCCCCAAATACATGAGAAAAATTAACGCCGCCCTTTTCAAAGACATTTCCATTACTCAAAACTTTTGAAATACCTCCGCCGCCTTGACTACGTTCCCACGAGTCTGTTAAAAAATTCGCTTTTCCGTCGGTATATTCCAACGCTTCGCAGATAGAATTTTGCAGGCTCAGTAAATAAGCTTCAACTTGGGTAAACGCATTTTCTGGAAGGCTCATAATAATCCCATTTAATTTGTGCCAAAATAGTTAAGGTACAACACGTATACTCTCAACACCATCAACAATTTGAGGTTTCATTCTGTCAAAAAAACGCGTACGTGTGGGTCTTTTTTCAACAAAATCCTCGACTCCCATGACCACGTCTAGAGGGCAGGTTGTTTCTGCCGCTTTTTGGGGAGTGAGTGGAGTTAGCTGATTAACTTCATAGGAGTAATCAAAGGTGGTTTCCTTGAAGTCCACACTATCTTCGTTTTTTTGAGTTAAAATATACCCCGGTTTACGTGAAAATGCATTAGCGACTGCCTTACAACCGTTTATTAAAGTAAACCGCAAGTTAGTAATTTTTTGACTAAGGTAACTTACAAAACGAGTAAGTCCATGGGTTATATTAAAAACATTTAAACTCCACCACAATGGGTTTAAGATGTTTCGCTGAATAGTTTCTAAAGTTTTAACTTTATGGCTATTGGAATCCGCATTAATTTTACAAGTCATGGAAAGACCATTCTTAATTCCCTGAAGGAAAAATATCCTTCTGGAGAATAAGCCAAAGAAGCTATAAGAGGCTTCAACTTGTATATCGCCTAAGTTACAAGAAATTTTATTTAATAACTGGGGTCGTGGAACCGTAAATTGCACACCTTTTTTGTCGTGGTGGTTTAAATGACAATGGCAATCAAATACTTCTTCTATCACTTTGGTTAAGTTATCTAATATTTTTTTTGCTGGTAAGTTGTCAAATTCAAACTTATCGTCTTTTGTAAAAGTCATGAATTGTTGCAGACCCTCTTTGTCTTTAGACGCAATAACTTTTAATAATTGGGTAAGCTTTTTAGCTTCTTCCCCTGGGTTTTTAACTCCTTTTGCATCAAGAATAACAGCAAAGTCATTTTCATTTAAGAAACCAACGAGATTAGCAATAGTGGTGCCAAAATTAGGGTGAAATATGATTTCAGAATATAACTCGGCAAGTAATTGGGCTACTTTATTTTTATCAAGAGAGTTTTCAAGTTTATCAAGTTCGCGGAAAAAATCACCTACATCGTCTAGTCGTTGGTTTAAAGTTTTTATATTCTCTAAAGAGGCGTCAGAGGATCTTAGTACATCTAGAATAAGGTTTTTATCGATGCCAGAATGTGTACTTAATTTTTTGGTTATTACCGTAACGGTATCAGGATTTGCTAATACCGCTAATATCAATGCATTATCTTCTGGATTAAATAAGTCAGCTGTAAACGATTTAAACTCTTCACTCGTGATAAAAGTTCTTATCGTAACTTCTCTAATTTCTTGCTCACAAATAGATGCATGTTGTAATGCATGGGATTGTACATCTAAAACGGATTCAACAGGTAAATGAGAGGAAGGCGGTACTAATTGATTGATTAATGAGAGAGCAATTTCTTTCCGCTCTTCTCCTTCTTTATGAGTGAGCTCACCTAATAAATCTTTATTTTTATAAGTAAACTCTAATAACTGCTCGGGCGAACGAGACATAGTGAGGAACTCTGATTTTTGCCTGTCATCTTTAATAAAAGTGGCTAATAATGGGAGCAGTCCCTCTTCTGTCAATCCTACAAATTGTGATTTTGCTTCCTCATTAAGAACATGTGGATCCGTAGAAAAGCGTTGCATTACATCTTGCATTTGTTGCTTGAAAGCAGCAAGACTGGCGGGGGTAGATAAAAAATTGCAGTTAAATTTTTCGTTAATTAAGCTTAAAAAAACATCCCCGGAAAGCTGCTGACCTGCTTGTAAATTTTCAAAAAGAGCGTCAACCACAGCATCTACCTGTTTGCTATTTCGCCCATCACGTAGAATGTCACATAAAGCTTGCCAAGAGGTATAAGGTAAAACAATGGAAATAGCTTGAAGAAATTCGTCACTTAGAAGAAATTCTTTTATACGTGCTTTTGGACCTTTAAATAAAAATAAAATTTTATTAGTCGTTGCAATTTCATGGCCTTTTCGGGCAATTAATTCACTTAGCTTTTGTATCTCTGTTTCGGGGTTTATCATGGGCGGAAGCTGTGGAACCCCTAAATACTCAAACACTTTAACAGGTAACTGAGGATTATTATCTCGAGACAACTGTAAAAGCGTACCCCCATTTGTTAATAACATATCCCTAATTTTTTCTATCGTTGCGGCACCCATAAGCATAGGACGAATTTGCAGGGGAAAAGCATTGACTAAAGAAGGTATGAGTCCAGTTTGAATAAGCTGTGCAACTCGCAACAGCGCTTCATTATTGAGATAAGGGAAAGGATTGTCTAATAAATGGGCTTGTAATGTCTGAAACTGTGTACCTAACAATTCTGCTTTTTTGTCTTGGGTCTCAAAATCTTCAAGTTGAAAGAAATCTTTAAATAACCCCAAAATAGCGCGTACCTCGAAGGGTGTACCTGCTTTAAGTCGTTGTAAACAATACTCTATAAATTCCTCGGCTTTATTTTCCTGATGAAGCGCATCTTTTGCTCTAATAACATCTGGATAGACAAAAAAAGCACTTAAATGTCCCACAAATGTGGTTTTTAAATAGTGTCCCAAGGATCGTTTTAAATTATCTTTTAATGGTGCATTCTCAAAAATATATTCAAATGGTTTTTGTAGTTTTTCCAGATTGTTAGCTACTTTTTGCGGGAAATAAACAATATCTTCTAAAGTGAGGTTTTCCAAGCCTGGAACTTTTTTAAGTAGTTCGAGAATTTTGGTCTCTTTATCCGGTTGGCTAAGTCCAAAATCAAAGATTTCTTTTATTAATTTTTCGTTACTATTAATAAAAGCTAAGGGGACATCCATGTTATTCAGAGCAGCAATAACCTGTTCAGATTTCTCTTGCAATACCATTTTTCCTAGTACAGGAAAAATGGTATTTATTAAATGAAGTTTTAGGGTTTCTTGCTTCTTCTCTTGTAAAAATAGGTCAATATATTTTTTAATCTTTTCTTCAGCGACAATTGCTTTGCGGGATAACCAATCTTTGAATTCTTTAGCGGCTAAAGTATGAGAGACTAATTTTTTAAAATTATTATTTTCCAAAATTTTTATAAAAACTTTATCAACTGTCGCTTGTTCCTGTTCAATTTTATGAAGCGATTTTTTATAACGGGCCAATTCACGATAAACACGAAAGCGTTTGAAAAAGTAATAGCATTCACTTAAAAAATTGAGTAAAGCGCCAAAGCCCCTAATAAATAAGGTAAGTTTATAAGGTGTTTTAATTTTTTTAACTTCGCCTTGCAGGATTTTCGTTGCTTGTGCAACTACTTTACTCAATTGCCCACGGCTCAGTTTAATATTATGGCAATTTTGATTATTCAATTCACGAAGGGCACTAGCAATAAATTTTAAAATTTGTCTTTTTAATACGTCAGGATTAATAGTTTCATCTCTTTCCATATTGGCATAATACCAAGCTATAATTTCCTTGCCGACCTGTTCACCTAAAACAGCAATGTATTGTTTTTGGAATTTCTTTTGGGATTTGAATAAATCGGGGTAGTAATCTTTTTTATTAAGGTTTCTTAAATCAAACTGCGAGTATTGTCCTCTGCCTAAAGCATGTATATATGCTGGCACAACGGTATCGTCCAATCCCCTGTTTCTTCCTATGCCCTGAATAAGTTTGTCAGGGCTATTGGTTAGGCTTGAAGAAGATTCAGAAACATTGACTACCGTATGTAAATTTTTATCACTAAAGCCCTCGGTTTTTTTGTTACTAACATATACCCCAACAAAGCCTAGACGAAAATAATTGTCAGCTTGCACTTCAGTGACGTCTAAATAATTAGGAGTAAAAAGTGATTCTCTCGATTGGTCATTTAAAATTTCTAAAGATGTTCTCTGGCGTTTTTTTGCATCTTTTACGGCTAAACCGTCGCCATCATACAGTGAATAAACTGTTTGGCTTAAACCGAGAAATGGTTTGGAATCTTCAATAGGGGTTTCGTCCCTTTGCATACCTTCCATAACACCCAAAACTAAATGCGAATGGGCGTAATCTGTAAAATTAGAGGAGAAAGGATACTCCGACATTAAGTCTTCATACAATCCATCATCTAATCCCCAATTGTCAATAAATGCATGTAGCCTGCTCGTGGTCAACTTTCTACTGGCTTGTGTAATAGCTGTATGCATAGATTGAGAAAGAAAGCTCAATAGATTGCTTAATTGTGCCGCTCCGTCAGGGTCGATTTGTTGGACTAATTTTTGTCTATAATATTCGGCGTCCCTATTTTGAAATTTGCTTATAACCAATTTTACAAAATCGTTATAATTTTCTTTACGTAAGCGATTATGTTCAATTTGACTTAACCCAGTGACATCGGTGAGCACATACTCTATAAGGTTGTGAAATATATTGCATTTTAATTGTTCAGAAAGGGATTTTTGGCTAAGTCTGCTTAACAGGGCATATTCATTCGATTCCAATTTTTCGTTGTGTTTCTCTGTACGTCTCTCTCTTTCTGCTTGAATAACATCTTCTTCTGCATCGGGAAGCTGAAAGAAATCAGAGACATCATGGCGATCGACTATATTGCCATTCTTATAGATTTTCTTTTCTTGTTTTTCCAGCGCATGACAAAAATTAACTAAGGATTCGTTGTCATCAACAATACATAAAAGTTTGCGTGCCATGGGCACTTGTAACTTCCACCGTATGGATGTTTCGTTTGGTTTGCGAATAAAATAAAAAGGCAAGTCTTCAATAATCGAAGCAGCGGCTGAACTATATTCCGGTTGAATGGTATCCGTAAATTTTAATAAAAATTTATTAATTACCACTTGCCAAAAATCAGATTGCCAAAAGCGAAAATGAGGGAAAGTATTTTTATCCGAAATATTACGAGCGTGATTAGTCAATAAAACGGGAAATTGGCCCTGGCCCGCTTCTTGCTTTTGACCATTCGACATAATCGCTACAGGTTTATTACCAGCCAATTTGTAAGTTTCTTGCTTTGGGGTCGCAGATAAAAACATAGTTAACAAATTTTTTGCCAATTCTATCAAACGAACGCGACGGCGTTCAGAATTCATTAACAGGTGTTGTTCATCAAAGCTGAGGAAAGTTTTTTCTTTATCTGCTGCTAATAAGTGCTGATAATGCTGATCAAGTAGCTGTTCGCTGGACCCTAAAATTATTTTGTTACTTTCTAATTGATTAATATTTTCTATAGTAGAAGTAGCTTCCGGTGCAGGCGTTTTTTCTCGCAGAATAACAAGATCCTGCATAAAGGTACCCGGTAATAGTAATTGAATATCATCCCTAAATTGGGCTACTAATTTGTCAGGAACTCCAAATATTCCATTGTTTCCTGAAAGATAAAGAATATACATCCACAATGCTTGCACATAAGTTTTTCCCGATCCCGTGGCGAGCGCTACTAGAAGACTACTAATATCTTTCTCGGAATCTATTTTTTCAATAATATTGTGCAGAGTAACCAAATGAGAGCGGTATAAATCTATTTTGCCAGGACCCCCAATAGTATTTTTTGAGTCGAGGGTATTTGATAAAGCGTAACCTTCATCGGTCCGATGTAAATGAAAAGTTTGATTGGCTAACAAATCCACTATTTCACTATTGGTATAATGAGATATTTTTTTACACTGGGCCGCTGGTTGTCCTAGCGGTTGGCCAAATTTTACATCATAGCCCGTCGCTGTAGGTGTAAGTGTAAGTTGATATACTTTACCTTCAATTTGTAAAGTTTGTTGCAGTTTATTAGTCTCTATGGCAGCAAGACAAATATCTTGTAATGAGGCAGGATGGTGTGCAGTGCCTAACTTAACATTTTTAAAAAAATCCAAGGCAAGGTAAGCGCTATAAATTTTTTTAGCATGGGAGAGTAAATTTTGTTTGCAAGCGGCAGATAGTTTCATATTTTAGCAACAGTAAATTTTAGCATCTTGGAAATTTATTCTTAAGAGAATATTAAGAGCTTAATATTATCACGAAGTACATATTTTAATCAATGTGTAAATGACTTATAATTTAGGATTATATTTTATAAAAAATTTGATAATGACTTATTCATCTTTATTTTCACAAATTGCGATTGCTCCTATGATTGATTGGACGAATACGCACTTTCGCATATTTATGCGCTTGCTTGCCCCGCAAGCACTCCTTTATACAGATATGCAGACACCCGGTGCAATTTTTAATAACCCTGGAAAGGCCTTATATTATCAGCCGGTTGAGCATCCTTTGGCATTGCAGCTAGGTGGGTCGGTTGTCTCTGAATTGGTAGAATGTGCTAAAAAAGCAGAAAAACTGGGATTTAAAGAAATTAATTTAAATCTGGGTTGTCCCAGTGATCGTGTTTTGGCTGGAAAATTTGGTGCATGCCTCATGTCCGAGCCCAATCATGTTGCAGAGTGTATTAAGGCTTTAAAAGAATCAGTATCACTTCCAGTAACCGCGAAAACACGAATCGGTATTGATAACCAAGACAGCTATTCTTTTTTTTCCAATTTTGTATTTCATCTGGTAGAGGCGGGATGTGATAAATTAATTGTGCATGCTCGTAAAGCATGGCTAAAAGGGTTAAGCCCCAAACAAAATCGTACTATCCCACCTTTACATTATGATTATGTATATGCAATAAAAAAAGATTTACCCCATGTTCCTGTAGTAATTAACGGAAACATTAAAACAATAGACGATATTAGAGACCATTTAGAACATGTTGACGGAGTCATGCTGGGGCGCTTGGTGTGTGATAATCCGTATGCAATCGCTGAAATCCATAAAGCAATTTTCCCTGAGGACAGGATGTTAACCCGAGCGGAAGTGGTTTCTCTATATGTAGCATATATTAGAGAAGCTCTTGAGAAAGCAGCTCCACTTAGCATACTTTTAAAACCACTTTTTAATTTAATGCATGGACTGGCGAATTCCAAGGCATGGAAAGCAGAGTTACTGCGCATCCAACAACAAAAAGACACCACCAGCCTCACGCAATTGCCTGTATTGATTAAGAATTTAACACAAGCTAAGGTATCTATTCCCAATTAGAATTTGAGCCTTGCAGCCTGAAGTATCGTCACCTTTTATTGAACAAACGGATAAATGAGCCAGAAGGCTTGTTTCATCTAGATCTTACCAAAACCTTCTTTTAATCTGGCTTCTTTCTGGCGGGGTCACTGCAGGTATCCTACATGCTCGCAAGCTGCGCGTGCGGGAGCCCCATGCCAAACTACATTATCCCGCTATGAAATCTAAATAATGTATCTTTTCCTGTAATCACCGCTGCTTCAATTTCCAAAAACTCTTTAACCCGTTTGTCTACATTTTCTCCATATAAATAAGCAAGGTTTAAATAATCATGAAAGTGTCTTGCTTCTGCTTTGGCCAGGTGTGTGTAAAAACTTGCCAGCTCTTTATCTTCTAAAATATTAACGAGCGAGGCAAAGCGTTCACAAGAGCGCGCTTCGATTATCGCCCCTATAATGAGTTGATCGCGTAACCGCTCATGGCCACAACGAACAGTGACATTTTTGTGTAGTGCTTGAGCATAGTTAGATGGTTGTAAGGGACCAAAACTTACACCTCTTGTTTTCGCCAGCTCAATTACTTTTTCAAAATGCAGCATTTCTTCTCTTGCGAGAGGGGACATTACAGTTACTAATTCTTTTTTCTCTGGATATTTACTGATGAAATGAATAGCACTGGCTGCTGCTTTGCGCTCACAATGAGCATGATCGATTAATAATAACGGTAACTGCTTGTTAGCTAAATGTAGCCATTCCTGAGGGGTTGGAACTGTAAGAAAGTTACTATACGTCGGAAACTGTGACATTCGCGTTAAAAGCCTGAATTTTTGCAGAAATAAAAAGGAAGAAATTTTACTGCAAACTTGTCAAATCCACAATTAAGGTAGAGAGGTGGGGTTAATTAGTCGCTGTCGTGAAATGATTAAACGAGTAGAAAAAAAATATTGCATGGCATTGTAATTGACTTAAAGTTGATCACAATGCGTGATTATAGTAAGATGTGGGGGTTTATAAATCGAGACAAAAATCACATGCCAACCCCTTATCATGGTTATCCAATATTAATGAAGCAATATAATCAATTACCCTGGTATAAAAAAGCAGGTTTTTGGCTATCTGCCCCCAGACTAGCGTGGGGTTTATTTGGATATAGAAAAAATCCCGATGAAAATCGAGTTATGCAACTAATTCAATGGGCCAAAGCATCCTGGTTTTTCAAGACGAAATTTGAACAATATATTTACACTATAATAGAACCGGTGATTATAGAACCGGAACTGGCCGTAAACACACATTCCAATTATAGTGAAACGATAGGTAATATTGCGGATGTTGTTAGTGTTATTGCTGAATATGTAACCGGAGGCGCTTATGGCGCCACTTCACGGTTTCATAGAGAAGCAGATACCACTCGAATAAGAAAAATTACTAATCAATTACTCTTAGCAGTAGCGTATGGTATGGAAAGCAAGGAAGCCAATATCCCTGTTAAACCCAGTGATGTAGGCAATTTATTTAAATCGCACCTTTACGCAAAAGAGTTATTGCAAAAATCTCCTAAATTTTTATTAGAGCGTGGCGATGTCACGGATTGGGCGGGACGCACTTTTGAAAATATCACCGCCTTTGAATATGCGCTTTGGGCTAAAGATTTTAAAATGATAGAGATGATGCTTCATTGCATACCAGAAACCGAAGCAGGCGATGCAATCCGAGCAGCGCTTTAGAACAATATAAACAAGTAACTACTCCTGTTGATGCAGGCGGCGGTTTAACGTATACCCATGTCTATGACAAGCCTAACCTGGATGCATTAGGCATCCCCGATGGTACAACAACAAGTATTACCGAAACGCGCACCGAAAATCATTTTGATATAACTCCACTTTGCACTGCTTATCAGGACTATGATACTTATTATGAAATTAACGTTGATGGCAGCGATCGTACCTTTCAGCAGCGTCACGCCTGCAACGAGTTAATTGGTGGGCTACAGCGCTTACTCCCAATACATATGTTGCAGCGCTATTGTGACCCTGCTACCCCTTTTTATCCGTTACCTCAATTCAATGGTAAATTTATACGTTCTACAGATTTTTATAATTCTGTCATGATTTCTCTGTTTAGTTCGTCTCGCTTTTCTGAGTATGCATTAATACGGGCCAGCCGTATTTTGAGGCCCCGTAAATCGCCGGGATGGGGGCGAGAGGATGGCCTGCCTTCGATGGACTTAGCGGCTATCCGCCGGCTTGATGAAGTCAGTACAAGTAAAATTGAAGAAATGACTAGGCAATTATCGCAGCCCACGCATGCTGCTCGGCCTCATCTTTAAGTTATATTTATAATTTAGATTGTGTGCCAAGAATGAGCACATTTCAAAATACAGCCAAGTATCATTTTAATAACTCTAGATATTGCTATTATTCGCTGTCCGCACCCTCCAGTAATTCAGTTTGAAAATAATTTTTTGAACCGTTGGCGAGAGATTCCATCTGCGAACATATGATAGCTGACGTCTTACGGATCGCTACTTATGTTGGTTCTTCACTTTACTTTAATGAAAATTAACCCCGGGTTCTTCAGGTGTAGCCTCTGGATCTAATAGGGGTTGCGATAATGTTGCATCACCATTTTTAATGGTACTTTTTAAATTAGCATTGAATAATAAATTTCTATTATTAGATACAGAAAGTATTTTTTGTACACCTACTGGGGTATCAATAGGAACCTCTTCAATAAAAACAGTGCCTCGGCTTCCATAAGAATGTTTTTCACGCGGTGGCGTTGATTGATCTGAGTTTATATCATAAGAAATGTCTGAACTATCTGTAGATGCTTCCGACCTTGATCCGGTTTCGAGCGACTCCATTTCTTGACCTTCGATAATTCTAACGTGCTCATTGAGAACTTCATCGCGAGTGATTGATTGCATTTCGTGTTGATCATATGGCAAGGCAACACCAAGGATTAATGAAAGAACGAGCATTGGATAGAGAAAGCCGCCTAGATCGAGTTTTTCTGCATCCTCGGGGTCACCTACAAGGTGCATAATAAGTGTAATTAAGAAATTTAAACCAATACTAATATAAACAGAATGTGTTAAGTAACTGAGAGCATTTTTATTTCTATCACCTAAGTAATTCTTATTGCCTTTAAAAGCCGCTAAATTTAATAGACCTAAACTTAGTCCAATTATATTTGTATAAACTCCTAAGTCATATGTTCTGTTTAGCTCTTGGCCTGACGAGGTATAGAATATTACAGCAAAATTTAATGTATTTATTGTTCTTATGCTTGGCATGACTAGCATAGAATGCTTTAAAATTTTTTGAGCTAGAGAGAATTCAGGAAAAGAGTTTTTTAAGCCTTCTGGAGCAATCTTCGGGAGAATGAAAGAAGCCCACCCTTTTTCATTTGGAGAAAACTTCCATCCAAGCCCTGCACCAAATAAACCAGAAAGGGTCATTAATATTCTATTGGCTAAAGTATTATCTATAATATGAGGGCCTAAGTTTGCATATACTTGAATACCAGCCATTAATCCTAGTTGTCCCGCAAAAAGGCCTGGACTCCACCTCACTACTTTGCTTGGTAAATTTTGGTCATGCGAACCTTTTTTATTTATATATTTTCCAATTTCATTGCCGGTATAAGCACCTAATCCGCTCGCTATTAACGAAAGTGGTATTGCGACGTATAGAATGACATTCCCATTGTCAACTTTATAATATATTCGTGCTGCTATACCTAAATTCATTGGGAATGAAAGTTGATATGTACTATAGGCGATGTCTCTAAATACTTTATTATTAACGATTTTATTGGCTAAATTTTGCACTTTCATTAAATTAGTGGCAGATGGGTTTGGTTTTTTAATTGGAGGAGTCATAAATAACTTAGCTGCGAAAAAGAACTACAATTATACATAAAGTTCATATAAATTTCATTAGGATCGGGAGATAAACCAAGAATAAGCCTGCTTACTCTTGGTTTAGGAATATATTGTAAGGTTTAACCGAATATATCAAGACTCAATTTGACCTCATTACCCTTTTTGACTTGTTCAATATTTTCTTCCGAAATAGTTTTAGTGACTGTCTCACCATTTGATAACTTCACCACGATATCAAAATTCTTGTCTGAAGAAGGGGTACTGGGTTTTAGCGTAATACTTTTTACTACGTTATTGCCATCATTTGCATTAACGTTTTTAGCGCTAATCGGAGAACATAAAATCAATAAAATACTTCCTGTTAGCGCAAAAAAACTTTTTTTCATAATTAACTCCTTGAAATTCTTCCTGTTAAATTATAGTTTTAAAAAAATAATTTTCCATTTTCTTATCTATAATCCTTCCACCATTTCCTTGTTCTTTAACAACTTCTCCTTAGCCGCTTTAGCTTGTGCTAATTTTTCTTGCTCTTTTGCAATGATCTCGGCTGGTGCTTTGTCGGTAAAGGCGGGGTTTCCTAATTTTGTTTCGGCTAAGGAAATATCTTTTTCTAATTTACTAATTTCTTTTGCTAATCGCTGTAACTCAGCTTCTCTATCAATGAGGCCTGCCATGGGAATTAATAACTCCAGATCTCCCACTACGGCACTTGCTGATGCAGGAACTGTTTCTTCAGCGGCTAAACATTGAATATTATGAACTTTACCTAGCGTTTGCAGAATAGCACTGTATTTATTCACGCGCTCTTTAACGATTTCATTAGCATTACGAAGTTTGAGAGGAATTACTTTCGCAGGGCTTATTCCCATTTCGCTGCGGATTGTTCTAACCGACTGAATGATTTTTTTAACCCATTCTAACTCTTCTTCAATCTGGTCATTTATAAATTCATCTTCTACCAGTGGGTATTGGCTTAGCATAATGGTTTCACCATTTTCACTGGTTAATTTTGTTATCTTTTGCCAAATTTCTTCAGTCACAAAAGGAATGATGGGGTGGAGTAATTTTAATATTTGATCCAATACATGAATGAGGGTTCTTCTGGTACCTCTTTTCATAGAACCTAAAGACTCGTCATCATTTAATACGGGTTTTGACAGTTCCAAGTACCAGTCACAATATTCATGCCACACAAAGTCATACAAAGTATTGGTTAACAAGTCAAAACGGTACGTTTCAAAGTAATAATGACAAGTTGTTTTTATCCGTTGTAATTTAGATAGAATCCATTGGTCAGCGGGGCTATATTGGAATGCACCATCCCCAAAATCGATGCGCTCTTCATCTGTGCTCATCAATACATAACGGGCTGCATTCCATAGTTTATTACAAAAATTTCGATATCCTTCTACACGGTTTAAATCAAAACGAACCGTTCTTGCAGTAGAGGCTAAAGAGCAGAACGTAAAGCGCAGTGCGTCACTCCCATAAGCTGGTATGCCTTCTGGAAATTGTTTTCTAGTCGCTTTGATAATTTTATCACGCACGGAGTTGAGCATTAATTTGTCAGTACGTTTGGCCACTAGTGCCTCTAATTCGATACCATCAATGATGTCTAATGGATCCAAAACATTGCCTTTGGATTTGGACATTTTTTTGCCTTCACTATCGCAGATAAGGCCGGTAATAATGATGTCTTTGAAAGGGATTTTTCCAGTAAATTTTAAGCCCATCATAATCATTCGGGCTACCCAAAAAAAGATAATATCAAAGCCTGTAAAAAGTACAGAAGTGGGATAGAACTGCTCTAAATCAGGAGTACGCTCTGGCCAGCCGAGGGTAGAGAAAGGCCATAACGCCGAGGAAAACCACGTATCTAAAACATCCTCATCTTGTTTTAATGAAACGGAGGCATCTAATTTATATTTAAAGCGCACATCTTTTTCACTGTAACCTACGTAAACATGCCCATGGTTATCATACCAGGCAGGGATCCGATGTCCCCACCAAAGTTGGCGACTTATACACCAGTCTTCAATATTTTCCATCCACTGAAAATAGGTTTTAGACCAATTATCAGGAACAAATTTTATTTCCCCGTTCCTTACGGCCTCAATAGCTGGTTGCGCTAAAGGCTGAGTTTTTACATACCACTGATCCGTAAGTAATGGTTCAATAATTACATTCGATTTTTCACCGCGCGGAACTTTTAACTTATGAGGCTCTGTTTTTACTAATAAATGCTGTGCCTCTAAATCAGTAATAATTTGTTCCCTGGCTACAAAGCGGTCCATTCCTTGATAGGCAATAGGAGCATTTTTATTAATAGTTCCCTTTTTAGTAAGAATACTAATCATAGGAAGCGCATGGCGTTTACCAATTTCATGATCGTTAAAGTCATGAGCCGGTGTTATTTTTACACATCCACTGCCAAATTCAGGATCAACGTATTCGTCGGCAATAATTGGAATAGTACGATCGCAAAGCGGGAGTTGTACTTCTTTGCCAATTAAATGTGTATAGCGGGGATCTTCCGGATGTACGGCAACGGCAGTGTCGCCTAAGAGCGTTTCAGGTCTTGTGGTTGCGATTACGATGGATTCATTGGAATTAGCTATGGGATAACGTATATGCCAGAGATATCCGTCTTCTTCTTCTGAAAGTACCTCCAGGTCAGAAATAGCAGTACCCAATTTAGGATCCCAATTTACTAATCGGGTTCCTCGATATATAAGGCCATCTTCGTATAGTTGCACAAATACTTTCTGAACAGCAGCTGATAGCCCCTCGTCCATTGTAAAGCGTTCACGGGACCAGTCAACGGAAGACCCAATACGTCGCATTTGTCGGGTAATGGTTCCGCCAGATTCTTCTTTCCATTGCCAAACGCGTTGTAAGAATTCTTCCCGCGTCATGTTTTTTCGTGAAAGGCCTTCGCGTTCTAATTGGCTTTCTACTACGAGTTGGGTGGAAATTCCGGCATGGTCGGTTCCCGGTTGCCATAGGGTACGTCTTCCCATCATGCGTTGGTAACGTATTAAAGCGTCAATCAAAGTATGTTGAAAGCCATGGCCCATATGTAAACTGCCGGTGACATTAGGCGGAGGCAGCATTACACAAAAAGGTTTAGCCGTTCCTTTTGGCTCAAAGTAATGGTGGTTTTCCCATTTCTCATAACATTTTTCTTCGATTTGCTGAGGAGAATACGTTTTTTCCATTGAGATAACCTGTAAAAAATAAACCCGCGAGTTTACCACAGAGTTTTATTCACGTCATTGCAAACATAAAGTAGCCTTGATGGAGTGAAACGTAATCAAGGAAGGGTTTAGCATTGAAGCGACTTCTGGTATGAAGAGTAAACCAAATTTCCGCTTACTTACGTGCGCGGCTCGGTTGGTATGGTAATCTGAGACGCGACCATGAGGGAGCGGAGATTTTGTTTATCCGGGCGAACCATCAGGGAGTGGGGATTTTTCTTCCATCTCGTCATGCCTGTGATCAGCTGCTAAATAGGTATACATTGTAGGTACTACGAAGAGCGTGAAACAAGTCCCTACTAATAAGCCCGCAGAAATAACCAAGCCAATATTATAACGGCTAACGGCTCCAGCGCCGGAAGCGAAAAGTAAAGGCAACACACCGAATACCATGGCTGCTGTAGTCATCAAAATAGGCCTTAAGCGAATAGCCGCTGCTTCTTCTACGGCTGCTTGTTTGTCTAGATTTTTTTGTCGTTGTAAATGGTTAGCAAAGTCTACAATTAAAATACCGTGTTTACTTATCAGACCAATAAGGGTGATTAAGCCAACTTGGGTATAAATGTTAATTGTAGCTGCTCCGAGATTTAGGGGAATTAATGCTCCGCAAATCGACATAGGAACGCTAATTAGAATAATTAGTGGATCTCTAAAACTTTCATATTGTGCAGATAAAACCAAGAAAATAATTACAATTGAGAGAAAGAAAGCGATTAATAGCGTACTGCCTTCTTGGAAAAATTGACGAGACTGGCCGCCATAATCATAAGCAAACCCTTTCGGTAAAAGATTATCTGCTTCTTGTTGTAAATAGCCAAGTCCTTGTCCTAGCGTTACTCCAGGCATAGTTACACCTTGGATTGTCGCAGAATTTAATTGTTGGAAGTGGGAGAGTGCATTCGGCTGGGTTAATGCTTTTGGAGTAACTACCGTAGAAATAGGCACCATACTATCATTAGAAGTTTTTACATAAACTTGCCCTAATTCTTCGGGTGTTAAGCGAAAACGTCTTTCTAATTGTGGAATTACTTGATAACTACGTCCTTGAAGATCGAAAAAGTTAACATAACCTCCGGATAAAGCACTGGTTAAACTGCTACCTAATGCTTGCATATCCAAGCCCAAATCCGAAGCTTTTGAGCGGTTTATTTGTAGATCAATCTGTGGCTTATTAAAACGTAGACTATTATCAAGATATATAAACATGCCACTTTGCTTCGCTTTTTCTAACAGTTTGGTTGAAACTTCATACAAGGTTTTAAAGTCACTGGTTGTTTTAATAACAAATTGTATTGGGGTTCCACCTCCACCACCAGGTAGCGGGGGAGGAATTACGGCGAAGGATTTTAAGCCGGTAATTTGATCGAGCTTATACTGTAGGGGGGCTTTCATAGCAAATTGGCTTGCCCTCTGATCCCATGGTTTTAAAACCATTCCAGACATCGGGGATTGGCTATTAATGGTAAAATAATGATTCGTTTCTGGGAAGCTTGTATATATTTTTCCAAATAAATTTGTATATGCCTCTACGTAATCTAACGTGGCATATTGGGGGGCAATACTGGCGACAAAGAAAAACCCCTGATCTTCTTCAGGTGCCGTTTCAGCTGCTGTGTGGCTATATAAATAGGGAAGAACCAAAAGAATAACGGCAGCAAACACAAGCATGATAGAGCGCGTTTGTAGCAAACTATGCAGGGCTCTCTTGTAGCGTAATTGTAAGCGAGAGAAAAGGTTGTCAAGGAAATGCACAAAACGGCCGCTGGATACCTCTGAGGTGAGAATCTTTGAGCACATCATTGGTGAAAGCGTTAAAGCGATAATACCAGAAATCACCACTGCCGACGCAAGGGTGAAAGCAAACTCCTTGAATAAAGCCCCCGTTAGACCTTCCATAAAACCAATCGGTGCGTACACTGCAGCAAGAGTTATGGTCATGGCAATAATCGGAGTAAAAATTTCTCGCGCACCTTCAATTGCCGCCTGAAAAGGAGATTTACCTTCTTCAATATGCCTATGTATATTTTCCACCACAACAATGGCATCGTCTACGACAAGGCCAATAGCTAATACAAAGGCTAGTAACGTAAGTAAATTAATAGAATAACCTAAGAAAAGCATTAAGGTAGCAACGCCTACCAGAGACAAAGGAATTGTCACGATAGGAATTAATACAGAGCGAAAAGAGCCCAAGAACAAGTAAATAACCAAAACAACAATGGCAGCCGCTTCCACAATAGTCGTAATCACTTCATGGATGGATTCACGGATAAACTCGGTAGCATCATAAACAATTAATCCTTTTAAAGAAGGAGGGAATTGCTTAACGATAGAAGGGAAGAGTTCTCTTACTTTAGATATAACCGTTAAAGGATTGGCGGTGGGAGTTGGGGAAATTCCAATAAATACCGCTCTTTTACCGTCAAAAGTAACGGACGTATCATAACTTTGAGAGCCCAGCTCAATTCTTGCAACATCTTTTAAGCGGATAATGGAGCTTTTATCGCTACGCACAATAAGCTGACTAAAGCCTTGGGCGCTATTTAAGTTGGTTTGGGCATTAATCCCAATCGCAACATATTCTCCTTTCGTACTACCCGCAGCAGTTAGGAAGTTATTGTTAGCTAATACAGTAAATACTTCGGAGGGACTCACTTTCAAAGCAGCCATCTTGATGGGATTTAAAAAAATACGCATGGAATAAGTTTGTCCACCCAATATTTCTGCTTTAGCAACGCCTTCCACAGTTTGTAATTGTGGTTGGACTACGCGCGTAGCGTAGTCAGTAATCTGTTGGGCCGTCATTTTTTCACTGTCTAAACTGAGATATAAAAGTGCAGAGGACGAATCAGAAGATTTTACGATCACAGGCTGTTGTGATTGTGGTGGCAATAAATTGATCGTTTGCTGTACTTTACTCATTACATCAGTGAAAGCAATTTGTGGATCAAAATTTAGTTTAATGTTTAACGTAATGGTACTAACCCCTTGCGTGCTGGAAGAGGTCATGTAGTCAATACCTTCAGCGCTTGCAATCGCAGCTTCTAAAGGAGTAGTGATAAAACCGGCAATGAGGTTAGCATCCGCGCCGGGGTATGCGGTGGTAACGGTGATTACCGTATTATCCATTTCCGGAAACTGGCGGACCTGTATTTTGCTAATGGAATTCAGACCAAACAAAAAAATTAGCAAACTTACAACGGTCGCTAAAACAGGTCTTTTAATAAATAAATCTGTAAATTTCATTTAAACCTTATTAGTTTTATTCACTTAGTTTAACAGGAGCGATATTGGGTAAATTTACAGTATTGTTTATTTCCACCCGAGTATCATCTTCCAGCTTTAGATCGCCAGAGGAGACTACGATTTGACCTGCTTTTAACCCTTTGGTTACAACCGTATAATTTCCTTGTTGATCACCTGTTTCAATGAAAGTACGTTTCACCTTTAAAATTTCTTTGCCTTCATCCGTTTTTTCTTTGTTAATAAGGAAAACAGAATTACCGTAAAGACTATAGGAAATGGCGGTAGTGGGCAGCACAATAACGTTAGGTAGTTTCGGCTGACTGATATCAATAGCTGCGAACATTCCAGGAATAAAATTATATTGTTTGATTTTATTTTTTTGATTTAATTCACTGTCACACTGGACTAAAGTTTTACCGCTGTTTGGATCTTTACTGGTCTTAAACAGATTAGTCTTAGTCAGATTGGTGAGTACATCACTAGGGCAATTTGGCACGGTGGCCTGGATTAAAATGTTGTGGGTGTTAATATCTACTTTTGCATTGAGGGCTGTGATTTTTCCTTCAAAGATTACGTCTGGGTTTTGTTCTACGGTAAAATTAATTGGCTGATTTAAATGTAATTTTGGTAATAATTGCTCTGGCAAATAAAACTCCAGAAAAAGCGGGTCGAGAGACTGTAATGTGACAATATTGGTTTGGCCTGGAGTAATATATTGGCCTAAACTTACCTGGCGTATACCTAATTTACCAGTAAAAGGCGCTTTGATATGCTTCTGGGCAATAGCTGCCTGCGTGCTTTCTACATTTGCTTCTGCTTGTTGTAAACGTGCTTTTGCCTCATCAACGCTTGAGCTTGGTGTGGCTCCACGCTTGAAAAGGTCACTCATTCGTTTGTAATTTAATTGCTGCAGCGTAAGCTCGGATTGATTATATTTTAGTTTGGCTTGCTCAACGCTATCATCAATCACTAATAAAAGTTCATCTTTAGAAATAAATTGCCCGGAATCAAAAAGTAATTGCACGACGTTGCCAGCAGCTTCTGAACCTACGTTTACCCCATTCATTGCCGAAAAATTACCGACGGCGGGCAGACGCGGTTCCCAATTCTGTTCTTTCACTGTAACTGAAGAAACAGTAACAGCTGGGGATTCAAAATGAGCAAAATAGCGCTTCATCATGATCCCTTTGAAAATATTATATCCTATGATCCCACCAAAGATAATTCCTAAGGCAATTATCATAATGGTCATACGCTTTCTCATTGCGTGTCCCTTTTTACAATCAATTAAGGTAGCTTATATCATTTTTTAATTGATCCGCCAAATTAAGTTTTAATTATTAAAAATCAAACAGTAAGTTGCAAAAGCACGTGCATACAAGACTACTTAAAAGAGATGCAGGATGATGTGTGGGCATTTATAAAGGAAAGTTTTGAATGTATTGTTTCTTTTAATACCCCATTGACTAAAAGCAATACTTTGTTACCATCTTGTCTCCATCTAAGTCAAAAGGTGTATATATGAAGTTAAAGTCACTCTTATTAGTGTGTTGTCTCGGGTTATTTTCTTCTGCATTTGCAGTCAACACGCATTATCATCCTCAGGCAGGGAAAAATGACAATGTGAAGAATTCGGTATCAATGCCTGGATTGTGTGAAATTGAAATCAATAACTTCAGTTATGAGGATTTCATTGTCTCTGGCCAGTTTAATGATGGAACTCCCTTAATACCTTTTTACATTTATGTAAATGATGCTCCACATTATATAAGTCTTTTCTATAATGGTCGTTGCAGCCATGGAATGATGATTAATATTACCAATTTAGCCGGGTATCCGATTTATTCTCAATATACTCCGCGTTATTCAACAATAAATATTATTCCTAATTATTTAAAACAACCCAAAGCAGAGTTAAAGATTAAACGATAATACACATTAATCACTTTTCATCCGCCTGGACTAATTCGGGCGGATGCTGTTTTTATCCCAATGTGAGCTGTAAAATGAAACGTATCTTTTTATTAATGGTCTCTTCTCTATTACTTGTTTCCTGTAATTCAGAAAAACCGCAAGCGATCGCCAAGCCAACCCCTAAACCAGCTGCCAAGAAAGTAGCTAAAAAAATTGTAGAAAAACCAATCGTTCAACAAGCAAGAAAAACGACAAGAACCCATGTGCATGCACATACCAAGCCTGTTGTAATAGTTCAGGAAGAGGAGATAATCTTCGTCCCAGTAGCACCTGTACCGCCACCGGCTCCTCATTATCATGGACACATAACGCCGACTGCTCCAATTAGGGCCGCTAGAAATCAGCATGGACATATAGGCCAAGCACCAGTAGCAGCAATACATCAACATGGTCATGTACAAAGTGCCGCTCCTATAGTAGCTCCGGAAAGTCACGAGCATGGGCATATAGCGCGAGTTCAACCGAATATTACGGGGAACCTGCACGGGCACGGTTAAATTGATGCTTCACGCAAAATAAAATTGCCATAAAAAGCCCTAACAAAGCAATAAGGCCATATGTCCTTAAAAACAGAGTGATACTTTCCTTTCCTCACAATTATGCTAAGCTTTCTAAGTTTAAAAATAGGGAGTAGGTAAAGTATGTTACGGATATTTAAATGCATTTCATTAACGCTATTTGCCTTTATCATTATAGCTTGTGCCAAACAGTCAAAACCAGAAACGACTGGTCAGTATTTAGACAGCACTACGATTACTGCAAAAGTAAAAGCGAGCCTTATCGATAAATTAGGCGCCGAGGGATTTGCTATTAATGTAAAAACTTATAAGGACGAAGTGCAATTAAGCGGGTTTGTTAATAACGCTAGTGTAAAAGTTAAAGCCGGTGAAATTGCCAAAAAAACGGCAAATGTACAATCGGTTCGTAATGATTTGATTATAAAATAATTTTCCCAAGGACCTCCATGTTCGACCATAGTTATACTATTTCCGGGTTTGATGATGCACTCTGGCAAGCAATTGAAAGGGAAAAAATTCGTCAGGAAGAACATCTTGAGTTAATTGCCTCTGAAAATTATGCTAGCCCGCGCGTTCTGGCAGCGCAGGGTTCGGTGCTGACTAATAAATATGCAGAAGGATACCCGGGTAAAAGATACTATGGAGGTTGTGAAAATGTAGATATTGCAGAAAATTTAGCTATTGAAAGGGCTAAAGAGTTATTTTCTGCAGATTATGTCAATGTGCAGCCCCACTCAGGCTCCCAAGCCAACGCGGCCGTAATGATGGCTTTATTAAATCCTGGGGATGCAGTTTTAGGGATGGCACTTCCTCATGGAGGTCACCTAACTCACGGATCTTCCGTAAATTTTTCGGGAAAATTATACCATGCTTTCCAGTATGGTTTAGATGTTAATACGGGGTTGATAAATTATGAAGAGGTCGAAGCCTTAGCACACCAGCATCAACCAAAGATGATTATTGCGGGCTTTTCGGCGTACTCACAAATTATTGACTGGCAACGTTTTCGGAAAATTGCCGATGCCGTTGGTGCTTATTTAATGATAGATATGGCCCATGTGGCTGGCTTAGTAGCTGCAAATTTATATCCTAATCCTGTTCCTTTTGCAGATGTGGTCACTTCTACTACCCATAAAACTTTACGCGGTCCGCGTGGGGGGCTTATTTTAGCTAAGTCCAATGAGGAAATAGAGAAAAAAATTAACTCTGCAGTTTTCCCTGGTAGCCAAGGTGGGCCTTTAATGCATGTGATTGCTGCCAAGGCAGTTGCTTTTAAAGAAGCATTGCAACCTGCGTTTCGTACATATCAACAACAAGTAATAACCAATGCCAAACACATGGCTAATACATTACAAAGAAGAGGGTATAAAATTGTTTCAGGCGGTACAGAGAACCATTTGTTCCTTCTTGATTTAATCGATAAAAATATTACCGGTAAAGATGCCGATGCAGCTTTGGGCAAAGCCAACATTACCGTAAATAAAAATTCCGTTCCCAATGATCCGCGTTCTCCTTTTGTAACCAGTGGATTGCGCTTAGGTACTCCGGCAGTCACAACCCGTGGGTTTAAAGAAACAGAAATTGAAGTGGTCGCCAATTGGGTGGCAGATGTATTAGAAAATTTAGAAGACGAAAACAAAATTACCCAAATTAGAAAGGAAGTATTAAGCTTGTGTAATGAATTTCCCGTTTATCGCGTGTAATTATGCACTGTCCATTTTGTCATGCTGAAGAAACGAAAGTTGTTGATTCACGGTTAGTCGCTGAAGGTGCACAAGTACGTCGTCGTCGTCAATGCCTTGAATGCAATGAACGTTTTACCACTTTTGAATCTGCAGAATTAATAATGCCCTTAGTAATTAAAAGAGATGGGCGGCGAGAACCTTTTAACATTGATAATTTAAGAGCTGGGATGCTAAGAGCGCTCGAAAAAAGGCCTGTGAGCGCAGATGCCCTGGAAGGTGCCATTATAGCTATAATGCAGAAGATAAGAAGGAATGGTGAGCGTGAAATTGACTCGCGTTTAATCGGGGAATGGGTAATGGAACAATTATATAGATTGGACCATGTCGCTTATATTCGCTTTGCGTCGGTGTATAAGCGTTTTAAAGATATTAGTGAATTTAAACATACAATTGATCAAATAAAAGATGAAGCAACTGGAAGTAATGGTGGATAAACAATTAATTAAAGGTAAGCGTAAAGCACGTAGGCTCGCAGTTCAAGCGTTGTATCAATGGCTGATGTCGGGCTCCGATTTAAACGAAATTGATGCCCAATTTAGAGTGGCAAATGATATGGCTAAGGTAGATTTAGAATATTTTACCCGTCTTTTACATGGCATTCCTGTTAAGCTTAGCCTCTTGGAAGAAACCTTCTCCCCTTATTTAGATAGGCCGCTTACTAGTTTAAATCCTATTGAGCTTACCATTTTGCGCTTAAGTACCTTTGAATGCATGTATTGTCCCGAGACCCCTTATAAAGTAGTGTTGGACGAAGCGATTTCATTAGCAAAAGAATTTGGCTCCCAAGATGGGCATCGTTATGTAAATGGTGTACTGCATGAGGTAGCTAAACAAACCCGTGCTATCGAATTTAAAAACTAGTGAACGAATTTGAATTAATAAATGTTTTTTTCAAACCCTTTTCCTGTAAAGAAGATGGTGTTCTTTTAGGTATTGGTGATGATGCTGCTTGTATAAAAATACCCCCTAACCAGCATCTTCTGGTTAGTACCGACACTTTGGTGGCCGAAACCCATTTTTTGAGTGAATGGGATCCTTTTGACATCGCTTATAAGTCATTAATGGTGAATATTAGCGATATTGCAGCGATGGGTGGGGTGCCTAAATGGATAACTCTTGCTCTAACTCTTCCGCAACTGAATCAAATATGGTTAAAAAGTTTTTCTGAAGGATTAAGTACCGCTTTAAACCACTATTCCATGGCGCTGGTGGGCGGGGATACTACCAAAGGGCCTCTAAGCATCACTATTACCATTCTGGGGTTAGTTGAGCAGGGAATGGCAATTACTCGCCAAGGTGCTAAAGCTAAAGATAAAATATATGTAAGTGGCAATTTGGGAGCTGCTGCTTTGGCTGTATCTCTTTTAGATAAAGAAATAAAAAAAGAAGATCGTACTATGTTAATGGATAAATTATTACGTCCTGAGCCCAGAGTAAGCTTTCATTCTTTGTTGCAATCCTACGCCACCGCTGCAATTGATATTTCCGACGGATTAAGTGCAGATTTATTTCATATATGTGAACAAAGTAATGTAGGGGCTATGCTTGAAGAAAACAAAATCCCTGTACACCCCTTAGTAAAAAAATATCAAAAAGAAAACGCCACCTCTTTTGCTCTTAAGGGTGGAGATGACTATGAACTTTGCTTTACTATTCCTGCGGAGAAAGAACAGGCGTTTATTTGCGATGCGCGAAAACAAGGCATTGAATGTTTTTGTATTGGTGAAATCCAGTCACAATCGGGTTTACGTATAAAAAAACAAGGTGGAATAGAAAGCCTTGTACCACAAGGGTATCAGCATTTTTAAAATTTCGGTAAAATAGGCGGGAATAATAAAAATAAAAAAAAGTTGAATAAAGGTGACGATACTTAAGACGAAGGCCCCATAATAATTCACTGAGATTGCACATGCAAATGATTAAACTTTCAAATAAGGTATGGCAAGATCCCATTTATTTTTTAGCTTTTGGTTTTGGCAGTGGACTAATGCCTTTTGCTCCAGGTACTTGGGGTACCTTAGCTGCAATACCATTCTATCTATTGATCGCTCATAAACCTTGGTACATTTACCTGTCGTTTACTATTTTAGCTTTTATGGCAGGGGTTTACTTTTGCGCCAAAGTTACAAGAGATGTTGGAGTTCATGATTTTTCTGGCATAGTTTGGGACGAGATAGTGGGGTACTTATTTACTATGTTTATGGTACCTATAGGTATCCCCTGGATGGTAGCTGGTTTTATTCTTTTTCGGATTTTTGATATTTGGAAACCCCAACCTATTCGCTTTGTTGATAAATATGTCCAGGGTGGCTTGGGGATTATGTTAGATGATTTATTAGCAGCTATACCTGCATGGGCTTGCCTACAGGTTTTAGTGTGGTGTTTTGCAGAAATTGCTTAGACTTGAGGCGGCATGAACGAACAACATAAAGAGTTAATTAGTATTGGAGTAACTATTACTATAGTGGCTCTTACTCTTTTTATAATTCATCGTTTTATTCCTTCCATCCTTTGGGCCGCAATGATTGTAATTGCCACGTATCCTCTGTATGTACGCTGGCGTGTTATGTTCGGTTCGCGGGCCAATATTGCCGCCTTTCTCTTTACCACGCTTCTAAGTTTACTTCTTATAATCCCTCTCAGTTGGTTAGTGAGTGTATTAGTTAAAGAATCGCAATTATTTATTAGCTATTTACAACATATTAATAAAGAAGGAGGGCAAGCGCCTGCTTTTTTTAAAGATATTCCATTAATTGGTAATGAGTTAGTAAGTTACTGGGATGAAAATTTTGGTAGTCCTGGATTTTTAAAAGATTTTTTATCAAATATTCATCTCTCGGTTGCGCCCGCGAGCTATTTTATAAAGCAAATTGGAGTTAACTTAGCCCACCGTGGTTTTCAGTTAGGGTTTACTTTATTAACTTTATTTTTCTTTTATCGCGATGGGGATAAATTATTTCAACAAATTAATCAGATTGGTGAAATTTGTATGGGGAAACGCTGGTACCGCTATGCAGATAGATTACCTTCCGCATTGAGAGCTACTGTAAATGGTACGATTGTAGTGGGTATTGGAGTCGGTATTTTAATGGGTATTTGCTATGCACTAGTGGGATTCCCGGCACCTACCTTGCTTGGATTTATTACGGCAGTAGCCGCTATGATTCCTTTTGTTGTTCCTATTGTATTTACTTTGGTGGCACTTATTTTAATCGCATATAACAGCATGATTGCTGCAATTATAGTTGTAGTATGGGGAACATTGGTTATGTTCGTAGCGGATCATTTTATTAAGCCTGTTCTCATTGGTGGTGCGATTCAGTTACCTTTTCTAGCGGTTCTTTTCGGTATTTTAGGTGGTGTGGAAACCTTGGGTATTTTAGGTCTATTTTTAGGCCCGGTAATTATGGTTTTATTTATTACCCTTTGGCATGAGTCGCAAGGGTATGTACATACGAGAGAAGTAAAGCCAATAAGCAATGAGACTTGAATTTTTTAAAAAGATACCCATATAAAGCGTAGGTTACAGCCGAAAGGTAAAGAAAACGATCTCCTCACTGGTATTAGGCGCACATGCCACCATCTAAAAATGGAGATCAAGCCCATAGCAAAAGGAAAAGATGTGAATAAAGAATGGCCAACTAAAGAAAAAGATATGCATGCGGCCCAATTAATTATGGAGGAGTATGCAAGAGAGCAAAATAGCGATTCCCTAGGGTTATTGGAGCTGGTAGTCGATACAGAAGAAAAAAAACTCGATTTTCGTATTGCAAATTGGGTAATTGCTATAGCCTATCATTTTAATACATTATATGGCGCCAATCAGGGCGATTTTGTCACTCGCCAAGTCATTACAAAGTGCATTACCCAAGGGCATGTAATTCATTAAGAAAAAGCTTAATACTCAATATACATTCTTACATTCTTCTTATACTCTTCACTTTGAATATAATTTTTTAAAGCCTGATTAATACTGGTAAGAAGGTTAAGATTGTCTTTAGAAATAACGATTCCATAACCAAATCCATGGGGAAATGGAGGACCTATAACTTTTAAAATCCCGGTAGTATAGCTTTGCCAATAAACAGCCGCTTCTGCATCGACCAAGGCAAAATCTATTTCTCCGTCACTAAGCGCTTGAATAATGTCGTCTTCACGTGCATAACTCACTTTTTCCACATTTTTTGCACCCATTTGCTCGAGTTGATTGCTAAATATTGTCCCCGTCTCGACACCCACTCGCTTCCCATTAATCAAGTCCAGGCTAAAATTTTGTACAGGGGTATCAGGCCCCGCGAGAAAATGGGATTTGCTTGGTAGATAAGGTATAGAAAAATTAACGATTTGGGAACGCTCTACAGTGATTGTAATTGAGCTAACGGCGACGTCTGCCTTTCCCTCTATAACAGCATTTAAAAGTTGGACAAAATCCATGGGGATAAAACGACAAGGCCTGTCGAGGGTTTTACAAATATAGTTCATCATAGCTATATCAAACCCATAAAACTGACTATTTGCTCCTCTCATCACAAATGGGGGAAAGTTATGAGCAACCGCTACTCGTAATGTAGGTCCTTGCGCAAATAAATGGGGGATATAAAAAAGAAAAAATAACACAAAAAATGTAAGAATCCGTTTCATCTTTATCCTGAAAAGCCGTTTTAATAAGTATATAAACAAAATAGTATTTTGCCGTTCTTGAGTATAGTATCTTTAATAAGTCTTTAAATAAGGGTAAGACGAGTGGAAAAGACCCAATCCCATCAACCATATTCTGGGCTCATAGATAACCATTTTATACATTTAACGGAGCCAATGAAACAGGCTCTTTGCCAATTATGTAACTTTAGTGATTTCGCCACCAGAAATATAGAAGTGCTTGAAAATTTATTGGCTCATGATGATTGCAGCGAAAAATTTTCTGCAGAAAATTATCAAAAAATAATTAATGGAATACCACTGTCTCTTAACCTGAAACTTTTTATGCAGCGTCTTCGCCAATTTCGCCATGCTCAATTGTTACGGGTAGTTTTGAGGGAATTGACAAATTTGGCGGATACCACTGAAACAATGCAATCTTGGTCTGCTTGTGCGGATGTTATTATAGAGCATACGTTACAGTACTGTATGCACCAGCTAGCTATTATTCATGGTTTTCCTAAGGCCGACACCCTGCCTTTACCCCAATTATTTACCTTGGCAATGGGAAAGCTGGGTGGTAATGAATTAAATCTATCCTCTGATGTCGATTTAATTTTTTGTTATAGCAAAGATGGTTATACGGATGGAAAAGATTCCGTACCCAATCAAGTTTTTTACACAAAAGTAGTGCAGAATTTTATACATATTTTACAAACTCATACGCAAGAAGGGTTTGTTTTTCGTGTCGATCTTCGTTTACGGCCATATGGTGATAGTGGCCCACTGGTATTGTCTATTCCCAGCATGGAAACTTATTACCAAGAACAGGGGCGCGATTGGGAACGCTATGCAATGGTCAAAGCTCGGTTAATCCAGAAAGAACAAAATATCGCATGGTTCCAACAATTAATTGTTCCTTTTGTCTACCGCAAATATGTAGATTATAGTGTTATTGAATCTTTACGAGGAATGAAAAAACTTATCGAGCGAGAAATTTTATTAAAGCCTATGTTAAATGATATTAAACGTGGCAGAGGAGGAATCAGAGAGATAGAGTTTGTCGTTCAATGCTTTCAATTAATCCGCGGGGGACGACTTCCACAAATCCAGGTCCGTAACACTTTGCATACTTTAAATGTACTAAAGCACTTTAATCTATTAAATCATACAGAAGCCTTAAAAAAAGCGTATCTTTTTTTAAGAAAGTTAGAAAATTTCCTACAGATTCAAAATGATCGCCAAACGCATAGTTTGCCTACTACTTCTGAGACGCAGCTTCAATTGGCCTTGCTTATGGGTTTTGATAATTGGCCTGCTTTACATAATAAGGTGGAGCAATATAGACGTATCGTGAGCTTTTCTTTCCAAGGGGTTTTATCCACAGGCACAACATACGAAACAGAGAAAAGTATTTTATTAAATCAATTAGGGAATTTGTGGCAAGGACAGCTTGAAAATGAGATGGCTGTTCATTTGCTCATGAGTTTACATTATGAAAACCCTGAAAATTGTTTTCAAATGATTCAAGCATTTCGTAATTCGCCTAAGTGTCGCAGGCTATCTCATGCTTCCAGGCTACGTCTTGACCGTTTTATCGCGCTTTTACTCGTGGAATTAGCAGAGAAGCCGAGTACTGATTTAATTTTACGTAATATTCTTCATTTATTAGAAAATATCGCTAGCCGTAGTGCCTATGTTGCTTTGTTAATTGAAAATCCTGAAGTCTTACAAGAAGTATTATATTCATTTGCAAACAGCTCGTTTATTTCCAATCTTATTTTGAACCATCCTTTTTTATTGGAAGTATTAATCGATCAAAAAATCTCTTGGCGCCCATCAACAAGGGCTCACATCCAAGAGCAGTTAAGAAGAAAATTAATGCATTGTGTGAGTCTAGAAGAAAAAGAGGAAGTTCTAAGGCAATTTAAATTAAGTGCGTGGTTATTGGCGGCTCGAGCTGAATTTTATGGATATTGTCATGCTGCCGAGATTAGCCTTTATTTATCGCAGGTAACAGAAATTCTCTTACTTGAAGTGTTGAACCTGGCAGTTTTAGCTTTAGCGGCCAGATATCCCCAAATCCTTGCCATACAATCGCAGTTTGCGATCATTGCATATGGCAAACTGGGAAGCCAGGAAATGAATTACAACTCGGATGTTGATTTGGTATTTTTATATAACACCGCGAGCAATCAAGAGGCATTGGTCACGCGTTTAAGTCAAAAAATATTGCATATTTTAACTACACGAACCCAATCCGGTGTTTTATATGCTGTAGATACCCGTTTGCGGCCCTCAGGTTCTTCGGGACTTTTAGTTAGCCATTTGGAGGCTTTTGCAAAGTATCAAAAAGAACAAGCTTGGACTTGGGAGCACCAAGCGCTGTTAAAAGCAAGAATTTTGACTACTAACCTTAACTTAAAAAATCAATTTATTGCCTTAAAAAATGAAGTTTTAATGCAGCAGAGGAATAAAGAAATTCTAGCAAGTGATATTGAAGAGATGCGGTTAAAAATTAGAAAAAATAGCATAAAACAAGAGTTGGTAGATGAGGCCACCAGTATTTTGTTAGACATAGAGTTTTTCGTGCAATATTTACTATTATCAAACCCGCACAAAATTCTTTTCAATCACACGAATACCTTAAAACAAATGAAGAAGTTAGGCGAGTTAGGGATTTTGCCAAAAGAAACGCTGCAAAAACTATCCGATGCCTATATGCTATGCCATGAATTTTTACATAGAAGTCTATTAGCATAAATTAAGATTAAATCTTTGTTATGCTCTCTACTTTAGAACGATATATTTTAAGATATATAGTTTCCATATAGATCATACTCATCACTATCTACAATATTCACTTCAACTTTAGACCCTGCTTTTACTTCAGAGTGAAAGGGTAAGTAAACCAGACCATCAATTTCAGGTGCATCACTCATGCTGCGGGCAATAATTTGGTCTTCAAGAACTTCGTCTACCAATACTGTTTGTGTAGAGCCTATTTTTTTTCTTAATTTGTTTTGACTAATTTCTGCCTGGATTTGCATGAAACGATGATAGCGTTCTTCTTTGATATCTTCGGCAATTGGATTAGCCAAGTCATTTGCTTTGGCACCTTCAACTGGGGAGTATTGAAAACAACCTACCCTATCTAATTGCGCTTCTTGTAAAAATTCTAACAATTCCTCAAACTCTTCTTCAGTTTCCCCGGGGAAACCCACAATAAAGGTGGAACGAATGGTAATCTCTGGGCAGATGGCGCGCCAATTCTTAATACGATTTAATGTATTTTCGCTACTGGCAGGACGCTTCATTGTTTTGAGAACTCTGGTGCTTGCATGTTGTAAAGGAATATCTAAATAAGGAAGGATTAAACCTTGTGCCATTAAATGGATAATTTCATCTACGTGCGGATAGGGGTATACATAGTGAAGTCGCACCCACATTCCCAAGTCTCCCAATTGCTCGCATAAATCATAAAAGCGGGTTTTTATTTCTTTGCCTTGCCAGGTGACAGGTTGGTACTTTGTATCGACGCCATAAGCACTTGTATCTTGAGAAATTACCAGTAACTCTTGCACTCCAGCATCTTTTAATTTTTTAGCTTCACTTAAAACTTGCTGAATAGGATAGCTTTGCAACTTTCCACGCATAGTTGGAATGATGCAGAAAGTACATTTCTGATTGCATCCCTCAGAAATTTTTAAATAAGCATAATGACGCGGAGTAAGTTTTATTCCCTGTGGAGGTATTAATTGCGTGAAGGGATCGGCAGGAGGTGGGAGATGCCTATGTACTGCTCGAACTACCTCTTCATAAGCATGCGCACCACTAATATGTAATACGTCCGGGCAGGCTTCACGGATAATATCCGCTTTAGCGCCTAAGCAGCCGGTAACAATCACTTTCCCATTTTCTGCCATGGCCTCTTTAATAGTATCGAGCGATTCTTTCACAGCCGCATCAATAAACCCACAAGTATTAATGACTACTACTCCCGCATCTTGATAAGTAGAAACTAATTCATAACCTTGTGCACGTAATTGCGTAATAATTCGTTCGGAATCAACTAATGCTTTGGGACAACCGAGACTAACAAAACCGACTTTATGATTCATATACTTCTTGTTGTTAAAAAATTGGACGGATTATAACATACATGTAGGTTGATGCCGAAGGTCCATAAAAACAATTTTGGTAAGGAATAATGAACCTTCGGTGCCAAGCCTACATTAAATGTTTACTTTTTGCTAATAAGGTATTTTTATCTATTTCCCCTACCAATCGCAATTTTCTTACTTCCTGACCTTTGTCATTCAAAAATAAAAATGTAGGCGGAGCAACCACCTTAAAATAGTTCAACAGCTCTTTACTTGCTTCATTATTTGCAGATAAGTCGACCGTAATGACGGCAAAATTTTTCAATTGGTTTTTGACTTCTATATCTTTTAGGGTTGTCGCTTTAATCAGTTTACATGAAGTACACCAATCCGCATAAAAATCTAAAAGAATAGGTTGGCCGCTTGCTAGTTGAATGGCTTGTTGGGCTTCTGGCAAAGTACGCACTACTTTATCTATTTCTGTAGAAGAAGCGAGGTTAGTTGGCGTCACTAAAGGTTGAAATGGATTAGTGTTTCCTTTGCTAGCGCCAATAATAATGAGCAAGCCATACAGTAAAAAAATGATTCCTAAACCCTGCCGTAATTTACCTGCGTTTGATTCGGCCTTTAGCAGCGCACCCATGTAAATACCACTAAATACGCATAAGCAACCCCATAGTGCCATTGTTAAAAAGGCAGGGAGTATTCTGTCTAGCATATAAATGGCAAC